>JBIJAE010000112.1:0-5559 GCA_044345895.1 Chitinophagaceae bacterium | reverse complement strand
TTTTGGTTGAACAGGGCCTTGCCATCCTGGGCGTTCAGCGCCAGGTTACCGGACAATAAGACCAATAAAACGAATGCTGAAATGATTTTTTGAAATGCTGTTCTTTTCTGATTCATACCCTCAGTGAATTGTGGTTGAAATGGAACCGGGTCCCAATGATCGCGTGCAAATTTAGCACAGGATTTCAACAATATATCAACATCTTGATATTTTTTTTGATCCAGTACTGGCCTGCGTTTCAAGGGATTGTATTTGTTTTGTCACTTGAATTGTCATAAAAACGTAAGCTTTGGACGCATTGAAATATTTAAGATTACGAAAACCGCACCGAATCCCTTTTTTTCTTCTCTTTGCAGGATGTTTAACAAATTGCAGCAAAAGTGGAACGTTTCATCGGGCCAGCTCTTTTTGATCCTTTGCACTTTT
This sequence comes from Chitinophagaceae bacterium, assembly GCA_044345895.1. Taxonomy (GTDB): domain Bacteria; phylum Bacteroidota; class Bacteroidia; order Chitinophagales; family Chitinophagaceae; genus Pollutibacter. The sequence goes on along the minus strand of JBIJAE010000112.1, from coordinate 5,133 downwards.
GCCGTTACGGGTACCACAACTGCTTATATATCCAGGTCAGCTACCTCATGGGTGGGATTTGATGAAAGCACCTTTTGGGCCTGGAAATTGGCCCTCAGGCTTTCCATCCTCATCTTCGGTTACCAGATCATCATCCTCATCGTTTCTTTTTTCTTTGGCCAGTTCAGGTTTTTCTGGAACTATGAGAAAAAAATCCTTCGCAGGCTGGGACTCATCGCCAAAGAACCGATCAGGCTGGCCATTTTTGCCTCCGGAAAAGGAAGCAATGCCGAAAAAATCATACAGTACCTTGAAAACCATCCTGTTGTATCAGTTGCTCTGGTCGTATGCAACCGACCCGGTGCCGGTGTGCTGGACATTGCCGACCGTTTTGGAATCAAAACGCTCCTCATTGAAAAGCCGCAGTTTGAAAACACCAACAAATATGTACAAGTACTTAAAAATGAAGGAATTACACATATCGTTTTGGCTGGATTTCTTTGGAAGGTTCCTGAAAACCTTGTGAAAGCCTACAACAATAAGATAGTGAACATCCATCCTGCCCTTTTGCCCGCCTTTGGTGGAAAGGGCATGTACGGAGAAAAAGTCCACCAGGCAGTGATCAGTGCCGGAGAGAAAAAAAGTGGCATCACCATTCACCTGGTGGATGAGCATTATGACAACGGCAAGACCCTTTTTCAGGCCACCGTGGAGGTGCTATCAACCGACAACCCTGATACACTGGCAGAAAAAGTCCATGCACTTGAACACGCCCATTATCCAAAAGTGATTGCGGAGTGGCTGAAAGTCAAGTAATTGGAACAATCAAAGCCCTGTATTAACATTTCTTTGGGCCACTGCTATCCAAACTTAATAACAGCGGTTTTATATTTACAAGATCTGAAACATCCTTCCTTTATATTGAAACTTTTCTTGCAGACACTGCTGCTTTTCATTGGCTCAACCGGCTTTTCCCAGGTTTGGTTAACAGGAAGGGTTTATGACTCTACCAGGATGGTACCTGTTGGGGCTGTAAAGGTCAGCTCCATGAAAGGGGAAATTGCATTCACTGATTCCATTGGCCGATACGGCATCACAGTTGACAAAAATGATTCGGTATTTTTTACCTACCGGGGGAAATCCACCATGTTTTTTCCGGTCAACACCATCCGGTATCCGGCAGGGTTTGACATTGCCCTGCAGGTCAGGGTTCAGGACAAGTACCAGACCCTCAAGGAGGTTGTGGTGATTGGAAAATCCTATCGCGAGGACTCCCTGGAGAACCGGGAGAAGTACAGGAAAATCTTTGAATTTGAGGGTGGCGGATTGCAAACAACCTCAGCCGGCAACCTGGACCCCAACAGCCTGATCAATGCCTTCAAGTTCAGGAAAAACAAGGTGATGCGGAGCTTTCAAAACCGCTTGATCCTGGAAGAACAGCAGAAATTCATTGACAGCAGGTTTACAAAATCACTGGTCCGCCAGATCACTGGCTTGACCGAGAGAGACCTGGAACGTTTCATGACCCTTTGGCGACCCAGCTACGAATTGATTGCTTTCAATGATGAATACCAGTTCCATAAATACATCCTGGAAGCCTCCAAGTATTACAAAACTGGCATTATGCCCAGGAATCCTAGTGGTGAAGCACGTTAGGGAGGTTGAGGGAAGTGTAGAGAAGTTGAGGGAGGTTGAGGGGGTTGAAGAGGTTGAAGGGTGGAGAAAAACTTAAACCCCTTCAACCTGAATTCGGGAATACCTAAATGACGAACAGATACTTCAACCCCTTCAACTTCCCTACACCTCCCTCAACCTCTGTATTTTCATTAACTTCATCCCTCATTCAATCCACATGAAAAAAACGCTGCTGATCATTTTGTCTGCGGGCTTGTTTTCCGCGTCCATTGCACAAACCGCCAAACCAACTGGCCAAAACCTGAAACCCCAAGGCAGCCTGTCTGCCGAGCGTTTGAAAACTGCGGATCAGGTCATCCAAGGCTGGGCAGACAAAGGATGGATGAACGGAGGAGTGGGGCTCATCCTGCGCAACGGAAAGGTTGAATATTACAAGGCCTTCGGATACGAGAACATCGAAAAGAAAACACCCATGCGGACCGACCATATTTTCCGCATCGCCTCACAGACAAAAGCCATTACCAGCACGGCTGTGATGATGCTTTTTGAAGAAGGGAAGTTTTTGCTGGATGAACCCGTCTCCAAATTCATCCCTGAATTCAAAAACCCTAAAGTGCTGGACAAGTTCAATGCAGCAGATACCAGCTTTACCACCCTTCCTGCCAAAAGAGAAATCAGCATCCGCGACTTGTTGACACATACTTCAGGCATTGGTTATGCCCAAATTGGTTCGTCTACCGCCAAAGCCATGTACGCCAAAAATGGGGTTGTTGGCGGCATTGGCGTAAAAGACATCAACCTTGCTGAAAACATCAAAAGACTTGGAGCCCTTCCTTTGTTTCACCATCCGGGCGAAAAATATTTGTACGGACTCAACACCGATGTCTTGGGCTATTTGGTTGAAGTGGTTTCCGGCATGACGCTGGATGAGTTTTTCCACAAGCGGATTTTTGAACCGCTGGGCATGAAAGACACTTACTTCTACTTGCCGGCTGATAAGCAACAGAGATTGGTGAGCCTTTATTCCCACAAGGAGGGCAAGTTGAAGATGATGGAACCCACCTATACACTGACGGGAACTTTTTACCGCGACTTTCCCAACATGGACTTCAAGATGTTCAGTGGTGGCGGCGGACTTTCTTCTACCATCATGGACTATGCCATCTTTCTGCAGATGATGCTGAATGGCGGGGAATACAATGGTGTGCGCATCCTCAGCAGAAACAGTGTGCGCATGATGACGCAAAACCAGATCGGTGAGATCAGCAATGGGAATGACAAGTTTGGATTGGGATTTGGCATCATCACCTCTGCAGGCAGTGGAAAGCTTCCAACAAACGAGGGAACCTTCAGCTGGGGCGGTATGTTCTCTTCCACCTATTGGGTTGATCCAAAAGAAAAAATCGTGGGCCTTTTCTTCACCAATATTTACCCCATGCAGTTTGGGGACATTCACGACCGTTTCAAAGTGCTGATGTACCAATCCATCAATGATTAAAACATGAAAAAATTCTTTCTTTCTGCGCTGTTGATCGCATCCGGACCAATGCTTGCTATTGCGCAACCCTTCAAAAAAATTCACCAAAAAGCCATTGTGATTGATACCCACAATGACTTCATCAGCACGGGACTTGAAAAAGGAAAAAGCTTTGACCAGGACCTGAGGGGCATCACCCATTCTGATCTTGGACGAATGAAAACCGGTGGCATCGATGTGCAGGTTTTCTCCATTTTCTGTGATGAGAATTATGGGATGGGTACGGCCTATGCATTTGCGAACCGCGAAATCGATACGCTCTATGCAACAGTGAACCGCAACCCCGACAAGATGATGCTGGTGCGCAATCCTGCAGACCTGAAGACTGCGGTGAAAACCGGAAAGCTGGGATCCATGATTGGCGTGGAAGGTGGACACATGATCGAAGACAGGATCGACTACCTCGAAAAATTATTTGAACGCGGCGCTCGCTACATGACCCTTACATGGAACAACAGCACCTCATGGGCCAGTTCTGCTGCAGATGAGCGAGCCAAGAAAGACCTGGGCCATCCGTATGGATTGAATGCACTGGGTGAGTCAATTGTGAAACGCATGAATGAACTGGGGATGATTGTTGATGTTTCGCATGTGGGCGAAAAAACATTTTACGATGCCCTGCGCATCAGCACAAAACCCGTGATTGCTTCACACAGTTGTACCTATGCGCTGTGTCCTGTTCCCAGAAACCTCACCGACGACCAGATCCGGATGATTGGAAAAAACAAGGGTGTCATCCACCTTAATTTTTATTCCGGATTTGTAGACAGCAGCTTCCGCGAAAAAAACAATGCCTTCATCAGAAAACACCAGAAAGAAAAAGATTCTTTGCTGAAAATCAATCCCAGTGATTTTTACGCCAATCTTTTCATCCATGAAAAATACAAGGAGGAGATGGACAATGTGCGCCCATCGCTTGCACAACTCATCGACCACCTCGACCATATTGCGAACTTGATTGGTGTTGACCATATCGGCATCGGTTCTGATTTTGATGGCATCAATTCATCTCCCCGTGAACTCAACGATGTAACGAACATGCCGTTGATCACCGAAGAATTGTTGAAAAGAGGATACAGCAAAAAAGACATCACCAAGATCCTGGGCGGTAACTTTATCCGGGTATTGAAAGCCAACCAAGTCAACCAATAATTATTTAAAGCCCGGGCTATGTTTATGAAATACATACTGATCGGTTTCTTGCTCCTTCCATTTTTGTCTGGAGCACAATCAAAAACAGACATCGCACGCTGGCAGGAAACTGCCAAACGGGTGAACATCATCCGAGACAAATGGGGCATCCCGCATGTCTATGGAAAAAGTGATGCAGATTGTGTGTTCGGATTGTTGTACGCACAATGTGAAGATGATTTTCAGCGGGTGGAAATGAACTACATCACCATGCTCGGAAGAACCAGTGAAATCAATGGAGAGCAAAGCATGTACGAAGACCTGCTCGTGAAAATGGTCATTGATTCTGCAGCATCCGTAAAAGATTATGAAGCAAGCCCGGATTGGATGAAAAAACTGCTGAACGCATTTGCGGATGGGGTGAATTATTATCTCTACAAAAATCCAAAAGTGAAACCTGCGCTGCTGCGTGAGTTCAAGCCCTGGTATCCGCTGACCTATACAGACGGCAGCATTTCAGCGATCCAGACCAGCGACCTTACGGCCAATGACATCAAGAAATTTTATGCAGGTCTTTCAACAGATTTTGCATCGTTGAAAAAGAAAGATCCCGAGCAGCTCAGCGGCTCCAATGGTTTTGCGATTGCACCATCGCGCAGCGTTTCCGGCAATGCCATGCTCTACATCAACCCTCATGTCACATTTTATTTCCGCCCCGAGGTGCACATGGTGAGCGAAGAAGGACTCAATGCCTATGGCGCCGTTACCTGGGGTCAATTTTTTGTGTACCAGGGTTTCAATGAACATTGTGGTTGGATGCATACCTCCAGCCAGGCCGATGTGGCAGACCT
>JBIJAE010000004.1:0-24510 GCA_044345895.1 Chitinophagaceae bacterium | reverse complement strand
AATCCATGTAACTAAAGCAGAGACAAGGATAACCAGGCTTAAGTCTTTTGTTTTAAAATATTGTTGAACTCCTGTATAAATTGGTTTAATGATAAATAACATTGCAGCAAGAAAACCAATCAGGCCAAACTCAGTCAGCATTTTAAGGTAGCCGCTTTCAGGGTGATCGTATAGCGTAATTTCATTATCACTCATCCAATACTGATCTGGATTGTGAATCGAAACATAATTGGCATAATTACCAAGGCCTATTCCGAAGAAAGGATGGTCTTGAAATATAGCAAAAGCATCTTGCCAAATGGCATAACGAAAGGCATAAGCATCCGCCAAATCGTCTCGTTTAAAGATTGGAATGGCATCCGAAAAATGATAAACAAACAGCGAAACAAGCATGGTTACTGAAATGATAGCAGCCCTGTACTGTGCATTACCCAATACAACGATAATCATCAAGGCTAACAACCACCCACCCAGTGCGGCTCGGCCACCGGTAAACAGGAGGGCAATCATTGAAAGTCCACAAAGCAATAGGCCGAATTGTGAGGTCTTGCCCTTGGCTTTGCCAGGAAGCAACATGAGCAAACTTGATGCTGAAAGGTACTGGGCATATTTTTGTGGATCCTGAAAAAAACTTGGATACCTAATCGCTATACCGCCAGCTACATTGATATTCTGAGACTTTGCAAATGAGAAGGAAGGACCGAATATAAACTGAAAAAACAAAAATATAATCGAAAATATCAATGTGATTTTCATGCATTTGAGAATGGAATCCCTAAAACCCAGATCTTGCTTGAACTCATCAATCAATACCTTGGCAAAAAAGAAAACTGCCAACAATTGAACTGAATCTGTCACAGAATCTTTGGATAAGTCAGGCGACAAGAAAAAACCAACGCCTATTGAAACTAACAAAAGGAGAAAAAGATTAAAATATGAAAGAGAAACAGGATATGTTGGTGGATTTCTTTTGTAAAAAAATACAAGAAATATAAAAGTGATAAAAACAAAAAGAGTTGTTGAAATAAACCGTGGGAATAGATCAATGCCCAAAAAGGGATAGGCAATAAAGATAAATTTTAAATACGTTTTATTGTTATCCTCTCTTGTAAACAACATGGCATAAAGGAAAAGCAAAAGAACCGCCACGGCTAAAAACATGATAATAATCGAAGTCATGTTCTATGTGTTGTTTTTTCTAAACCAGACACCACTCATTCTGCATATGTTTTCTGCAAATGAGACATCTTTCAAAACCTCAAATCTTGGTAACATGTACTTCTCCTTGATATTTTCTGCCGTCAAATAAGAAGGCTTAGTTGTAAACGCCAATTGATATCCTGCACCTTTAACCATGTTGATTTCCCTTTCGCTAAAATCCCCATTCGGGTAAGCAAACCCATTGATCTCATGTTGGAGTATCTCTTCTAATTGTTTTTTGGAATGGTTTATTTCCAAATAGACCTCTTCATCTGTACACCTGGGTAAGATTGGATGTGTAACAGTATGGCTTCCAATCATGACTTTTGTATTTTTCTCTACATCCTGGAGCTCATCAACTGTCATCGCTTCACGACCTACACAAAACCTGTCCTTTAATTTTGCAAGGAGTTCTACCCGCGATTTGTTTTCCATCAATTTAACCTGTTCAGGGTTGATATTGAGGTAACCTGCCTTGTTGGCAAGTTTGACATAGGACCACCATTTCCTGCCAAAACTGGTTCGGTGGTCACAAAAATCGCGACTGGAATATTTTGTTGTTGTGCAATCTCAACAATATTGGTCTTGTTGGTTTTCCACCCATCATCAACCGTTAATACTACTGCGCCCTTTGGAAAAGGCATAGTTCCCATGGAAATATCATGTAAGGTGTTCAGGTCGATAAAAAATATTCCCTGCTGGTTGAGCCATTTCATGCACTTGCCAAACAATGGCTTGGATGGGTCATGAAAGTAGATGGATAAAATATACTGGCCATTTTTAAGCCGGGTGATGGCTTTTTGAACGTCGCCACGCATCAATAAATAATTGGCATACAAATAGGTCAATATATTACGTGGAGTCAGTTTCATGGCAATACAATCAGCGGATGAATAAATCAGTTGAGGACTGGTATACTTTCTTTTCTGGAAGCATAATCAATTTCTTGACTGAATCCATGATTCAATATTTCGATATGAGAAGCATTTACTTCAGCCATCATCTTATAGCCCAAACTCGGCAAGGACAAGACGAGCATATTGTTCTTGATGGCAGCAACTGTTCCCTCCAGGTTTCGAAATGGCCCTTTAATGATTCTCACCATCTCATTCATGCGAACCGGTTGTTTCTCTATGGTAACATTAGAATATTCATTGAGAAAATACCTGATTTGTTCAATTTCTTCATTTCTGACAATTGCAGGTTTACCAAGCCAATACACAACGTTTACAATGTTATTGGTAAGCTTTTTAATAGAATTTAATTCTTCTTCACAAGCATGAATAAAAACATAAGAGTTGAACAATGGCGCTGTAACCATTTTTTTTCTGTCAGACCATTGCCTGTAAACCCTATTGAGCGGACAATAATTCTCAACATTTCTTTTTGAGAGAAAATCTGCAACTTTCTTTTCACATCTTGATTTGGTGTACAGCACGTACCAGTTGTTTTTCATGTCAAAGGGATTAAGGGTTTAAAAAATATAATGCTTGTGCAGGGCAGGAGTAATTTTACGGCTTCGCCGTGTTCAACCACATTGAACATTCAGTTAAAAAAAGTTGAGAAACAAATTAACGATGACCTGCACAGTAATTATCTGTTGATTGACATACTCCTCCCATAGCCATACTTGTATCCATAACCGTAGCCATTTTCATTTCCTGCAAACCCTCTGGCTTTGACACCATTGAATACAATCATGGGATTGACCAATGGGTGAATAGCATTGTTTGTTTCAAATCGCTTCAAGAGTGATTTTGGCGTAAAACCATGCCTTACAGCAAAAATGCTGGCAGCACAAAGATTGGTAAGGTAATGTGCATCAGTAACAAGTGCAACAGGCGGAGAGTCTACGATAATGAGATCATATTCACTTTCCAGCAATCTAAACATATCTACAGTACGTTGACTTTCAAGAATTCCTGATGGTTCGTCATGTATTGATCCGGATGGTAAAAAATAAAGATTTTCATATCCTGGCACCTGCTTGACCAGCTCATCAACCACTGTGTTTCCCAGCAATACATCAGTCACTCCCTTCTGCTGGGCGGTGTCAAAAATCTTCCCGAGTGAGGAATTGTGCAAATCAAAATCAACCAATAAAACCTTTTTACCGGTGAGCGAAAAACTGATGGCCAAATTAGTGGCAATATAACTCTTGCCCTCCCCACTGATACTTGAAGTAACGAGCAGGTTATGATTGGCTGAAGTTTTCAACATATCTTGAATGGCATACCTCAATCTTCTGAACTCCTCTGCAGCCAAGCTTCGCTTTCCTGTTTCAATGGCCAATGGCATCGATTTTTTATGGTACTCAATCTCACCAATGATGGGAACATTGACCATGGATTCTATTTCTGCTCTGTACAATATTGTAGAGGACAGGGTTTCCTTTACGCCAATCATTGTCACCGGTATGCCAAAAACTGCACAGAGTGCCATACCAAAAACAATCATCAAGTTGGGGCTAACCGGGTTAGACAATGCTTGTGCATGGTTAATGATACGGCTCTCTGCTATATTAGAAACAAAAGACAGTTCGCTCTCTTCTCTCTTTTGAAGGAGGAATGAATAGATGCCACTTTTTATGTTCTGTTCCCTGCTGATTTCGAGCAAAGCCCTTTCCTTAACAGGAATGTCGTGCAACAAATTATTGTAGTTTGTATTGGTGGCGAAGAGATTGTTTTTTGTTGCTTCTAAATTTCTGCGCTGATCCTTGATGTTGTTATGAATATTTTCCTTGATTTTGGAAATCTGATCAGAGATTGAAATCAGCATAGGATTGTTTTCTGCAACTGTTTTCTTTAGCTTTTCCCTGTCTAATTCTGCAGCATTCAAACTGCCAATCATCTGTGTTAAAATAGGATCTACATTACCAAGCAAAACTGTATGGCTTCCAGACAAATTGGTACTGCTTTCTAATTGGCCTTGAAGATCATTCATCACAGACAGCTGCACATTGATTTCACTGAGTTTTTGGTCATTAGCACTGACGTTTTGCAGGAATAGCTGACCCTGTGTGCTGATATCAAAGGCTCCTGACTGTGCTTTGTAGTGCTGGATTTGTTGTTCAATGGCATTGAGCTGGGATCCAACAACACTCAACCTTTCCTCAATAAACGCAAGGGTGCTTTTTGCCAGGATATTTTTCTCATTGATAGCAGCGGTATTGTAAGACAAAATGACCTGGTCCAAAATATCCTGGGCCAATTGTGGCGTGAAATCATTGTACTTGAGTTCTATAACACTGGAAAGCTTGTTTGCAGAGGAAACCTTGAGGTTATCCAGAATATGTTTTGTTTTAAAAGGAACACCAATGACCTGAAAATAATATTTCTTGCTGGGGTCTGCCAGTTTGGAAGGGTCTGCAATATTGAACCTTAAGGTCCCATAATCAGTAGTCAACCACTCACCACCAACGCCAGCTTTCTTACCATTGATGATGATCGTTTTTTTGTCTTGGGCATCCAGTTGCAGGTATAACTTTCCCTCACTGTTTTTTAATTTTTGTGGCTCCAGGGATTCTATTGTCAATGGGGAATTCTCGTATAAATATTGATCAAGCAAACCATCCTCCAGGTATACAGGAGCATACAAACGAAAGTTTTTTACCACGGTTTCTATTACCGGCCTTGACTTTAACACCTCAATTTCATTTTCAATGATTTTTTTTGAACCCATCAGGTTCAATGACTCCATTATCCTGGAATCGTCATTCCCCTTTTTCTCATCTTTGATGATCAATGAGGCAGTAGACTGGTATTTTTTGGGGGTAATCTTGATATACACCAATGCAGCGCCAAATGACAAAACAGCCAATACCAGAAACATTGGCCAATAGGGAATGTATTTTGCCATCAATTGACTGAACAATGTTTCACTGGATGTTTGCATATTATCTTGGTGAATCTTCATCTGATTAAAATATTCTATCGAGTACAATAACTACCACAGACAAACCCGATAGCAGAGCGGGCAACATTTGTCTTCCCCTGCTGACGCTGGCAAGTTTGTTCTTGTTCGGCTCTACATATACAATATCATTGGGCTTGAGGTAGTAATAGGAAGAAGTCAAAAAATCAGCCGTGTTAAGGTTTATCCGTTTAACGGCTTTTTTCCCATTGATTTCTCTGATGACCAATACATTGTCTTTCTTGCCATAAACGGTGATGTCGCCCGCTTGCCCAAGTGCGGTCAGCAATGAAATTTTTTCATTTGGAACGGGAATAACCATGGGGCGACCCACCTCACCAATAACGGTCACTTCAAAATTCAAATGCCGAATAATTACAATGGGATCTACAAGTAGTTTCTTTTCAACAATTGTAGTTGTTATTCTCTCTTTTAACTCCTTCTTGGTCAATCCTGCCGACTTGATGTTTCCGAGGATTGGCAATTGAATGAACCCTTCTGCATTCACAAGGTATCCGCTTGGTTGTGCAACATTACCATTTGATGTATTGATGTTGTTTTGTTGGCCATTCGTTGTATTGAAAACTGCAGAGGCTTCAGGATTTAAACTGCTGATTGAAATACTCAGGATGTCATTGGGCTGAATGGCATTTTCCATTCCCGTAATGTTGGCGTATTCCGTCTCCCTGGCATTGTTGAAATAGCCTATATTTTTTGTGCTGATACATGAGGCCATCATAAACACAGGTATTAGTAAATGAATTGCTTTGACAATTGATCGGCGCATTAGCTTTGATTTAATTATTGGTCGGATACCCGTTCAATCAACACATACATGCTGCATGCCTTGCTTGTAACTTGAATCAAAAATATACCCGCACAAGAGCAATGCGGATGACCTGCATGCTGACTTGCAATGACCAATATCAGTATTTGCGTGTAATACGCATCAACATTGATGCTTAGAAGATTTACTGCTCAATGCAATTATCTTGAAAACTATCTAAAAGTAGAAATAGCTGGTTTTCAGATTCAGGTGAATACAAAGACTAAATGGAGACAATAAACTACTTTACGCAATGGCTATTCTTGAATGATCTTAACCGTTTTTGTTCCCTTTGATTGCTTGATTCTGTAAGTGAAAGTCAGGTTGATTTGCCGTGGGTTAAACCTTCCATACCCATCAAAATAAAAGTTCTCGCCTTTAAATACAGTTCTCACCTTTCTTGTGTTAAAGACGTCAAGTACATTGAAATTCAAGGTTCCCCTTTCTTTTAATATGTCTTTGCTCAAGGAGAAATCTGTGTAGTACATCGCCTTTCTTCTGCCCTGAACCGTTTTTTGTGGGGCCTCGTAATTCATTCTCACCTGCAGGTCCAGGTTTTTCTTTAGGCTAAACCTTGATGTTTGCCTGGTAAACCAGCTGTAGGTATTGGTTTTGTAATCGGGTAAGATGTTGCTGCCATCGATGTTGGCATGAAAAAAATTGAAATTAACATCCAGCTTCCACCATTTATAAGGAGTATAGCCACCAGTAAATTCCAGGCCAAATGCGGTTTCTGACAATAAATTTTCGGGCTTGGTAATGGCATTCCCCATACCATCCACTTTTCTGATCCTTTCAATTCTTCCTTTGGTGCTTCGGTAGTAAACGGATGATGTAAACGCACCTTTATCAAATGTTTTGATATGTCCAATCTCATATGCATTGCTGAACTCGGGATCAAGGTCTGGATTGCCGGCAGAAAAATTTCTGCTGTCAGAGAACGTGGCATAGGGGCTGAGGTCGTTGTAGAATGGCCTTCTTACCCTTCTGCTATAGCTCAGCTGAATGCCATTTTCCTTTTCAAGATCAAACGTAATGTGCGCACTCGGGAACAGGTTGACATAATCACGGGGATTTTTTTCCTTTGTTTTTTCCAATGTGGTGGTAACATCTGTCCACTCAGCCCTTAATCCTGCCTGATAAGAAACCCTGTTCGTCTTGTTGCCAAGAATGCTGTACGCACTGTGGATGTTTTCATCATAAACAAAAACATTGTCCAGCCCAGGCAATGCCACAAATCCACCAGTCGGGTTCTGTTGTGAAACAATAAAATCATTGACCATGTTCCTGAAACTGCTTCTTAAACCCGTTTCAAACTTTCCTTCCTTGCCAATGGGCTTGAGATAGTCCAATTGAAAAAGCCATTGCTTTTCAAATTCATCGTTGACAGATGTTTGCAAGATATTTTTTGAAATGATTTCATTTCCATCGGGCTTAAAATGTCGTTCTGTAAAGACCTGGTCGGAGTTTTCCCAATAATCAAGGTACTTCACCTCTGCGGTCAGTTCATGTCCTTTCTGCTGAAATGTTTTTTTATAAGTAACCGTCACTTCTGAGTTGGGCTCAACCTCATCTTCGTCTTGTGTCCTTTTTACAAATCCAACCAGGTTGTTTTCATTGTTGATGTAGTCATCATATCGAATATCGCGCAAGCGGTTGCCCTGGCTTTTCCGGTAAAGATAAGCGGCAGTAAGCACAGACTTCTCGTTGAAGAAATAATCAAGGCCAGCCCTGATGTTGTTGTTGAGCCCCCTGAACTTTACCCTATCGTTCTGTTTGAAAAGAAAGGTTGTGTCCTTGGAATAAGTTTCCTGAAACAACTCTCCTTTGCTGGGTTGCATGCGGTAAGCAATGCCATAGTTAACAAAGAAGTTGATGTTTTTTTTCCTGTAGTTCAGGTTGGAGGCCAGGCCGAAATTGGATGGATTGCCAGTGATGACCTCAAAAGAACCATTGAAGCCCTGCCTGCGGTCTTTTTTAAGTACGATGTTGATGATACCAGACATGCCTTCGGCTTCATAGCGGGCAGAAGGATTGGTGATGAGCTCTACCTTCTCGACCATGCTGGCCTGAAGATTCTGCAACCCACTTCCTCCTTTGATGCTGACCAATCCGGAAGGCTTGCCGTCAATCAGGATTCTTACATTGTCGCTGCCCCTTAGCTTGACATTCCCTTCGGGATCTACAGAAACAGAAGGGATGTTCATGAGGATGTTTATGGCTGATCCGCCGGCATTGGCCAGGTCTTTGCCTACATTGAATATTTTTTTGTCCAGGGACAACTGCATCGAACTTTTTTCTGCCTGCACAACAATCTCCTCAAGGGTATTTTTACTCAGCGATAGTTTGATCAGACCAAGTTGGATTGATGTTGATCCATCAGCAATAGTTATCCATTTGGATTGATACTCCTTGTATCCGGCATAAGCAATGCGAAGCTGATAATTTCCCTTGGGTACACTGAATGAAAATTTTCCTTTTTCATCGGCCACGACCCCATTGATGCTGGTGCCTTTTGCTTCCCTGAAGTATTGTACTGAAGCAGCCGCAAGCGGTGCACCTGAAATGGAATCAACAATGGTTCCACTGATGGTTCCTGTTGTGCTTTGTGAAAAAGAGAAGAGGGCTATCAATAGAAAAGGCAGAGGCAGGAATAATCTCATCTGGCAGCGCATAAGGGTTAGGTGCCAAATTAAGGATTTTCCAGCATGTTATCCCCTCTTTCTATAGTATGTCTAAATAAGCTATACCCTCTGCTGGCCAACAAGAAATAAACCATTCTTGCGCCACATCATTTGCTGTGCAGAAAAACTTCCTTCCCATTCACCACGGTCCTGATCACCTTGAGTTCCTTGATTTTTGTTGGGTCGATGGTAAAAATATCCTCTTCCAGTACAGTAAAATCTGCATAGGCTCCTTCCTTCAGGATGCCTATTTTCCCTTCAAGAAAAGATCCATAGGCATTCCCTGCAGTATAGGCCCTGATGGCACCTTCAACCGATATTTTTTCTGCAGGATACCAACCTCCAGGATTTTTTCCATCTCCGGTAATCCTGGTAACAGCACTGAATATACCATACATTGGATTGACAGTAGCAACAGGCCAATCAGATCCGAAACTTACGTTAACGCCCTTGTCAAGCATGCTCCTGAAGGCATAGGTTCCCTTCAAGCGGTTGGTATCAAGCCTTTTATGGGCCCAGATGCCATCATCATACAAATGATAGGGATGCATGGAAGCAACAACCCCTTGTTGGGCAAAATTCCCAATGGCGCCCTGGCTGACATGTTGTGCATGCTCTACCCTGAAGCGCCTGTCCCTTGGGCCATTCAGCTTTGCAGCATCCCAGTAAACCGAAAGGATAAAATCGTTGGCCCTGTCACCGATGGCATGCACGGCTACATGCAATCCGGCCTTGTCTGCCCCCGTTACCCATTTCCTCAACAAGTTGGTATCGGTGATGTTCAAACCATGCGAATGGGGATCATCGAGATAAGGTTGATGAAACCAAGCGGTGGTAGATCCCAGGGAGCCGTCAACATAGCCCTTCAAGCCTCCCCATTTCAACATGTCATCACCCCTTCCGTTTTTTTGAACAAAACTGTCCAGCCTCTCCCAGGTGGCCAAAGGCACAAACGAATACATGCGGAGGATCATGCGGTCTGTACCAGCTGCCCTTTGGTAGGTTGCCAAATCATTCCACCCGCCATAAGAATTCATGTCATTCACATGGGTCACTCCCCTTTCAACAGCATGCCTAGCTGCTGCATCAAAGTATTGATCGAGTTGGTCTTTTGTAGGTTCAGGGATTACGCTGTTGATCAGCCCCATGGCAGCATCCTTAAAAATTACGGTAGGCTCACCCTTTGCATTCCTGACGACAATTCCCCCGTCTGGAGAAACCGTTGAAGCGTTGATGCCCGCCAATTCCATAGCCTTTGAATTGGCAAAAGCCATGTGGTTGTCATACCTGGAAATGAATACGGGATGATTGCCGGTAACTGAATCAATCCATTCTTTGCTGGGCAATTCACCGCCCCAGTTCTCATGGTCCCAGCTGCCTTCCATTACCCAGGTTGAGTCTGGATGTGCACTGCAAAAGGCCTTGATCCTGTTGATGAATTCCTGGCGGGTCATGGCATCTTTCAACTGTACACTGGCAAGTCCGTAGCCGGCAGAAAGAAAATGGGTATGGTTATCGGTGAATCCAGGGAGAAGACGTTTCCCCTGAAGATCAATCACTTCAGTTGCTTCATAAGCAGAAGCATCATTGCCAACATAAACAATTTTGTCTCCCTTGATGGCCATGACGGAGGCCGAGGGATTGCTGCTGTCGCCGGTCCAGATCCTGGCATTGATGTAGATTTTATCCACCTTGTTCCCGGTACAGGAAAAACCAAAAATAGCTATCAGCAACAAAGCGGTGATCAGTTTCATGGCAAATGATTTGAGGTAAAATTAAGCTATCGATAAGTATCTATTGATTAATTTTATGGAGGAAATATTTACAAAAGACTGTTGATTGGTCTACCTTAATCATAAATTTTTTACCCCTATCCATACCATTGCAGCGCTACAAACCATATTCTGTTTTGCTTTGTTTATTGCTGGCGGTTGCCTGCTCCAAGGAAGCCATTGAATTTTTCGTTGGCTTCAAAACGCCTTACTATTTTCCTGCCGCAACCTACGATTTCAGCAAGAACCATGTAAGCAAATCAGGGTTTGAATTGGGTAAAATGATTTTCTATGATTCAACCTTATCCATCGACAATTCAACCAGCTGCGCATCCTGCCACATGCAGTCTTCCGCCTTTACCCATCCTGATCACAGCCTGAGCCATGGACTGCATGGAAGCCTGACAAGAAGAAACGCACCACCCATCATGAACCTGGCCTGGAGCAATTCTTTCATGTGGGACGGAAGCGTTGACAAGCTGGACCAACAACCAGTAAAGCCTTTTACCAATCAGCTTGAAATGGGAGAAACAATGCCCAATATCCTCAAAAAAGTCAACAGCTCAGGCATGTACAGGGGCATGTTCAAGGATGCTTTTGGAACGGCTGTAGCCACCGAAGATCAGTTGCTGAAAGCCCTCTCACAATTCATGGTGATGGCCGTAAGCAATGAATCAAAATACGACAGTGTAAAAAGAAACCAGGCCAGCTTCTCCAATATTGAACAGGCCGGCTATGCGATATTTGTACAAAAATGCAATGGATGCCACAGTGAACCGCTGTTTACAGACAACAGTTTCAGGAATACGCTGCTCCCGCCCAACGAACTGGTGGATTCAGGTCGGTACGTTGTTACCAGAAACATCAGCGATCTCTACCGTTTCAAAGTTCCCAGCCTCAGAAACCTGGGCTACACCAAGCCCTACATGCATGATGGCAGGTTCAGCAACATTGACAAGGTATTGGACCATTACAATGCCAAGCTCTTCAGCATCAGCGCAGATGAGCGCAACAAGCTAAAGGCTTTCCTGTTGACCCTTGACGACAAGGTTTTCGTCAGCAACCCACTTTTTGCAAAAGGGACGATGGCCCACTGATTGACAATAAAAATTACAAGAACAGTACAACAAAAAACCATGACAAGGATACCATTTGAAGAAATGAAGGCCACCATCAAGCTGGCTTTTACCCTGGCAGGGATGCCAGAAGAAAAGGCAGAAATTTGTGCAAGAACACATGCCGAATCCAGCATGGACGGCATTTATTCCCATGGCCTGAACCGGGTTGAACGTTTTGTTGACTACATCGGCAAAGGCTGGGTAGATGTGCATGCGGCGCCAAGCCTTGATCTCAGCCTTGGTGCGATGGAAGTATACAACGGCAATCTTGGCCCAGGCATCACCAATGCCATTTTTGCTATGGACAGGGCTGTTGAGATTGCATCAACCAATGGACTGGGACTGGTCAGCCTCAACAACACCACGCACTGGATGCGTGGCGGTGCTTACGGCTGGCAGGCTGCAGAAAAAGGGTTTATCGGCATTTGCTGGACCAATACAGAATCCTGCATGCCCGCCTGGGGTGCTACTTCCTCAGGTATTGGCAACAACCCCTTCATCATGGCCATTCCCAGAAAAGAAGGCCATCTGGTGCTGGACATGGCCATGTCCCAATATTCTTACGGAAAGCTTGAAGTGACCCGGCTTGCCAACAAGAAACTGCCTTATCCTGGAGGGTTTAGCCAGGAAGGAACCCTGACAGACGATCCTGCCGCCATCGAAAAAACACGGAGGATTTTGCCCATGGGATACTGGAAGGGTTCAGGCTTTGCCATCATGCTGGATGTTATTTCCAGCCTCCTGTCTGGCGGACTGACCACTGCAGGTATCGACAAAAAAGGCCTGGGCAGTTGTGGCAGTTGTTGCCAGGTTTTCATTGCGATCGATCCATTGAAAATCAATACACAGGAAATGATTGACCATGCGCTCAATGAAACGGTCAATCAACTGAGGTCATCTGCACCTGTAACCGAAGACGGTGAAATATTATACCCCGGCGAAAGATCCCTCACCGCAAGAGCAGAAAATAGGGCGCATGGTATTCCTGTAGACGATGGGGTCTGGAACAAAGTGAAAGCACTGGCAGGGTTGATTTGCTAAATGTCTTGAAAGCTAAAAAAGGCAATCACCGCATAGGCATCATTGGCAATCGTCTTTTCTCTTGGTGTCAATCAAATAATGGATTTTCCAGACACCATTCACTTTGATCAGCCCAAATGCATCCACCCCGCAGTGGCTGAATTTTCCATTGTAAAAAAACTGATAAGGGGTCCATGCAAATGCCAGATCGCCATCAATTTTAACCGTTTCAAAAACAATGCGCTCATCAGCAGCGCCCTTGGGTTGCTTGCCTACAAATGCAGCAAACCCTGCTACACCATCAGATTTGACTGTGTTCTTTCCCCCCTTGTCTTTGATGATGGACTGCATGATGGCATTATCAGCAAAACAAGACAAAACGGCCTGTTCATCAGACGCTTTCATTGATGTGAACAGCTTGGAAATAACAGCCTTCACGCCATCCTCATCAGTCTGTGCAAATCCTTGAAAAGTGAAAAAAATGGCAAAGACCAACACTGATAAATATTTCAACATGGAGTATATTTTAAGCAATTTAAGCATTAGACTCTTTTGGGGTGACATATATCACTTTATTCGCCAACATACAACCCTACCTTTGTCAAAATCAAACCCATGTCAACCCATCATCAAATCCTTGTTATCGGCGGAGGCAATGCAGGTATCTCTGTTACTGCACAATTGTTGAACAAGAACAAGTCACTCGATATTGCCATCGTTGAACCATCAGACAAGCATTATTATCAACCCGCCTGGTCTTTGGTTGGAGCAGGTATATTCAACAAAGCCAAAACGGTTAGGAAAGAATCATCTGTCATTCCCAAAGGCGCAACATGGATAAAAGATGCGGTAAGTACTTTTTCACCTGAAATAAACAAAGTGACCCTGGCCTCTGGCAATCAACTGAGCTATGACTACCTGATTGTTGCACCTGGAATACAATTGAACTGGAACGAAGTGAAGGGATTGGAAGAGACCCTGGGTAAAAATGGGGTTTGCTCCAATTACGATTTCCGGTATGCAGACTATACCTGGGAGTGCGTACAGAAGACCAAATCAGGAAGGGCCATCTTTACCAATCCGCATACACCCGTAAAATGTGGCGGCGCACCCCAGAAAATCATGTACCTGGCCACGGATTATTTTGCCAAACAAGGGATTGCTGACAAGATCCAGGCAGAAATGTGGTCTGGCGGAACCAGGGTTTTTGGTGTTCCAAAATATGAAGAGGTACTGAAAAAAATCATCGAAAAAAGAAAGATCAAGTTCAGCTTTTTCCAGAAACTGGTTGAAATCGATGGAAAAAACAAGAAGGCAAAATTCGTTGGCATTGGAAAAGCGAATGAAGGTGTGGAAACCTGGGTCGATTATGAAATGATCCATGTAACGCCGCCCCAGTCTGCGCCTGATTTTGTGAAACAAAGCCCCATCGCCAATGGCGCCGGATGGGTTGATGTAGACAAATACACCTTGCAACACATTAAATATCCAAACATATTCTCTCTCGGAGATGCCTCTTCCCTGCCCACCAGCAGGACTGGTGCAGCAATAAGAAAACAAGCTCCTATATTGGTGAAGAACCTTTTTTCTCTCATGCAGGGAAAACCGCTAGAAGCCAAATACAATGGATACACCAGCTGCCCTGTGGTAACCGGATACGGCAAACTCGTACTGGCAGAATTTGATTACGATAACCAGCCCACGGAAACATTCCCCTTCAACCAAGCCAAGGAAAGGTGGAGCATGTTCATGCTCAAGCGCTATATCCTCCCATGGCTTTACTGGAACAGGATTCTTCCGGGAAAGATGTAAGTTTACATCTTAACCAATACAATCCAGCATGAGAATTCTTGTCGCATCATTTATGTTGTTGATGACAGTACATCACTCCATTGCACAGTCGCGCATCAACATCATCCCAAAGCCTTCGATGGTGCAAGAATTGGAAGGGCAATTTGCGCTCAACAACAACAAGATTTATGTAAGTCCACAATTCCGTGAAGTGGCCGTATTGCTTTCCGACCTCATGCGCTGGAAACAAAACAGGATTTTCGTCCTCACAAAAGGCACAGTGGCACCTGCAGGATCCATCATCATTGAAAAAACAAAGGGCAACAAGCAAGACAGCGCCAACTATACCCTTGACATCAAAACAAAATCTGTCCGCATCAGCAGTTCAGGCTATGCAGGCGCCATCAATGCCATGCAAAGCCTGGCACAAATCATCCTCACACAAGACAATAAAAATCAAATCCCCTGCGCCAGGATTCAAGACCAGCCGAGGTTTGGTTACCGGGGCCTGATGATTGATGTATCAAGGCATTTCTTTCCGCCCTCCTTCATCAAAAAAATGATTGACCTGATTGGTTTGTATAAAATCAATACGCTCCACATGCACCTTACCGATGCTGCAGGCTGGAGGATTGAAGTGAAAAAATATCCCGCATTAACGGCTCAGGCTGCATGGAGAACCAGTTATGGCTGGAAGAAATGGTGGAACAGCGACCGGGATTATGTAAACGAAGGTGAGGCCAATGCCTATGGCGGATACTATACCCAACTGGAGGCAAAGGAACTGGTTGCCTATGCGCAAAAAAGAGGCATCACCATCATTCCAGAAATTGAGATGCCCGGCCACTCTGAAGAGGTGATTGCCGCATATCCCCACCTGGGCTGTGTTGGTGGCAAAAAAGGACAGGGTGAATTTTGCCTGGGCAATGATTCCACTTTAACCTTCATGCAGGACGTGATCACTGAAATGATGGAGATTTTCCCTTCCACCTATATCCATATCGGTGGAGATGAGGCGGGCAAGTCCAACTGGAAATCCTGCAGCAAATGCCAGCAGCGCATCAAAGACAATCAACTGAAAGATGAATTTGAGTTGCAGAGTTATGCCATCAGGAGAATGGAGAAATTCATTTCGTCCAAAGGCAGGCAGTTGCTGGGCTGGGATGAAATCCTGGAAGGCGGACTGGCTCCGGGTGCCAGGGTGATGAGCTGGAGAGGAGAGAAGGGGGGCATTGAAGCAGCCAGGATGGGGCATGATGTGATCATGACACCGGGCGGCACTTGTTATTTTGACAAATACCAGCAGGATCCTGCCACGGAACCCGAAGCCATCGGCGGCTTTCTTCCCCTCCAAAAAGTTTACGAATACGAGCCTATGCCCAAAGAATTAGAGGCCGATAAACAAAAGCATTTGCTGGGGGCACAGGCCAATCTCTGGACAGAATATGTACCCACCATGGAACATGCGGAGTACATGATATTTCCAAGAATCATCGCCTTGAGTGAAGCAGTTTGGAGTGAAAGAAAGAACATGGAATGGACCGATTTCCAATACAGGCTTTCGCAGCATTATCAACTCCTGCAACGCCTCAATGTCAACTACTGTCGTCCTTCAGACAGGCTTGAAATAAAGCCCCTGATTGATGCCCCAGCTGGCACCACCAGCATCACCTTGAGTTCAGAGCAATACAAACCTGAGATCAGGTATACCACTGATGGCAGCATGCCCAACAACAACTCCA
Organism: Chitinophagaceae bacterium; assembly: GCA_044345895.1. GTDB lineage: Bacteria > Bacteroidota > Bacteroidia > Chitinophagales > Chitinophagaceae > Pollutibacter. Next base: position 8,445 of record JBIJAE010000004.1, on the reverse strand, counting down.
CCCTCTACGAAGGACCATTTTCCATCACCGGATCGGCACTGGTCAAAACCGCCATCTTCAGAAAAGGAAGGATTAGTCAGGCGCCAGACACCATCGACATCAACCTGCACAAAGCGATCGGCAAAAACATCACCTACAACAAAAAATACAGCAGCAGTTATGTGGCGCAAAAAGAAGCAACCCTGATCAACGGCTACCGAGGGTCCTTGACCTATCAGGATGGCCAGTGGCAGGGCTTCCTGAATGATGTTGATGTTACCATTGATTTGGGGAAGGAAGAAAATTTGAGCAAGCTCCGCTCCACGTTCATGCAGGTAATAGGACCTGGCGTCTACATGCCGCATTTTGTAGAAGTGTCACTCAGCAAGGATGGAACGCAATTCACCACACTGGAAAAAGTGTTGAATGATGTGCCCGCCACTGACCCAAAGTTGCTCTTCAAAACATTTGAGGTATCTCTCAAAGGACAGTCTGCCCGTTATGTCAGGTTTGTGGCAAAACTGCAAAGAGGATTTCTGTTTGCAGATGAGATCATCATCGACTAAAACTCCTTCTCCGCCATTTCGCTTTGCGGAAGGCTGATTTTACGGTTCTTTTTGATGAGGTTGAAGCCAACAGACAACTGTACCTGATCTGGCTCGTAAACATAATTGGTGGTGGTGTAAAAATTGCTGCACCTTGTGGTGATGCGCTGGATGTTGGAGATTCCCAAACCAGCATCCATGAACAACCACTGTGCCTGAAAATTCCAACGGTTGTCTTTGGTTGTTTTTTTCACAGATAAATTGGGTGTGAAAAATGCCCCATCTTCCCCTTGCGCTGTGGCCCTTAAGGAGAGATAATTGATACCCAACTGTAAAGACCAATTTTCTCTCAAACTGAAGCCCTGTGTGGCATTGATGCTGTAGACCCAGCTGTTGTTGGTGAAAGGAAGACTGCCATTGAACAGGGTACCGCGGATGTCATATTTGTAGATGTTCCCACCAATGATCATCTGCCAAACCTTGCCCACCCGATAGGTCAGGTTGGCTTCCACTCCCGTTTGTTTGGCAAGGCCTGCATTGGTGAAGATCCTGCCCAGGATGGTATCATTGAAAACCTTGTTCACCCTCTGGATGGGGTTCTTGGTGCGTTGATGATAAAAGCTCATGGTAAAACTTCCTTTGGACAATTTGTGTTCCACACCCAATTCCCAGATGCCAGTCAACTCGGGCAACAATGCCGGATCACCCTGCTCCAATGTTTCCGAATGTTCGCGCTCCGGGAAAGGATTCAACTCAAAATTATTGGTGCGTTTGATGCGCCTTGTAAAGGATTGCTTGATGGTCACTTTTTCCGCGAGGGCATACCTAATCAGATAGGAAGGAAAGAGGTTCAACAGGGGCAGCCTGTTGCCAGCAACGTTGTCGGAGAAAGAAAGGTTGCGCAACATCTGCTCTGCTCTCAAACCAGCCTGATAACTCAGCCTTCCTTTTGCATCACCATATTGCAGGTAACCGGCATGGATGTTGTTGCGAACGGTCACTTGACTGCTAAAAAAAGGATCCTTGGTGAATTCAAAACTGCCAGCATTTCTGTACTTGTACAGAAAATCACCCGTCTGTTCATCATAGCGGAATTGATAACCGGCCTGCCAAGTGCGGTTTCCTTTCTTATCGGTCAGGTCTGCCTTGAAGCGATAAGCATGCAGGGGATTGGTGCTGGGGTTGATGGTTTCCTGGATCATTTGTTTGAGACCAGGATAGCTGAGGTTTTGGTTGGTGGTCAATGATTCCAGATCAGCCCCTTCATACTGCAATGAAAACGACAACTGCGTTGCCTTGCTGAGCTGATGGCTGGAACCCAGGCTTGCAAGGGTAAATGTTCCCTGTTTTTCTGCCGTATTCTTGTTGAAATAATCAAAGGAAGATTGTGCCCCGGTCAGGATATTTTTTCTGTTGTTGTTGTACAGCAAATCTGCCACCCTTGTCTGGTATTTTTTACCGCTGTACAAGGCAGCTTCTACCCTGTTGCGTGAATTGAGCTGAAGGCCAGCGGAAAGCCTTCCCCCAAAGTTGTACCGCTTATAACTGCGCTCTCCATTGGATGGAAAAGAAGTGAAGACATTGCCAATGGTGGTGTTCACGTCTCCTTCCCTGTAACCCGCCATGTCATTCCTCAGGTAGTTGAAACCAGAACTAAGGTCCAGCTTGCCTTTTTGATAACCCACTGAAATGTCTGCAGCATGGCGTTGTGGTGAGGTATAGCGTTGGTTGTCAAAGTCATTGAAGGGTGGTGCGCCCAGCATGATGTTGGACTGAACCATCAGGCCTTTTTCAGGAGCCGTTTTGGTGATGATGTTGATCAGGCCACTCTTGCCATCTGCATCAAATGCAGCGCCAGGGCTGCTGATCATCTCAATGCTTTCAATAGAGGAAGCAGGGATCTGGGCCAAAACAAAAGCAGGATCACCTTGTGTGGGCCGTCCATTGATCAGCACCTGAAAGCTGGCTGAACCGCGAAGGTTGATCTCTCCCTGCCCATTCACTGAAACGGAGGGAAGATTTTTAATGAGGTCGATGGCATTGCCATTGGCTGCATTGGCATATTCTGCTGCACGAAAGACCTGTCGGTCAACCTTGAAGGATACAGGTGGCTTCTTCCCCTTTACTACAATCTCCGTCAGGGATAATTTTTTGGGCAGACTATCCTGGGAAGCAGCAGTTGTTGCGCATGTCAACAAGAGCAAGATCAGTTTCAGTTTTGGCATTGCACAAAATTAGTGCAATAAACAGCAGGTCGGTTAGGCCTTTTGTACCCCTTTGAAATAGCCAACAGATTCGGCCATGCCCACCAAAGGATCAGACATGTCCTTTTCATATTCAATGCTGCAAATACCGGAATACTTGATTTTTCTCAAGGACTTTACAAAAGCAGGGAAATTGATGGCACCACGGCCAACCTCTGCAACCTTGGCATCTTTTGCCATGGCTGTAACATCCTTGATGTGCAGGTCAAATACCCTGTCCTTGTATTCCACAATCACTTTCTCAGGGAGTACACCAGCACGGAGGGTATGCCCGATATCAACACAGAGACCCATCCTTGGATCCATGTCTTTTATCCTGTCGTAAATATCTTTCGGACTTGGGTAAAGTTTGTCTTCAGGACCGTGGTTGTGGATGGCCATGCGGATATTGGTTGCTTTTACCTTTTCTTCAGTATAAGCAAGCAAGTCAGCATTGGGCACACCAACAATCATGCTCACACCCACTTTCTGTGCATAGGCAAATGCCTGGTCAACCGCTTCCTTGCTTCTCATGTAAATAACACCGACAGTATAGGGCTTGATTCCAGCATCACTGAGTTTTTTCTTCACTGCATCAATGGTTTCCTGGCTTGAGTTGAGTGGAAGATGAAATTCCTTGATGGAAAGATTTTCTACCGCCAGGCGTTTCATCATGGCAATCGACTTGTCAAGGTCAAATTTCACAAAAGAGTACCCGGCAAAACCCAATGGGAACATGGCTCCGCCTTCAATGGCATTTCCATCTGATTGATAGGTCAAGGCATTTCCAAGAGTGGGCAATGCAGCAGCAGCGGCAAAACCAAAAGAAGCTTTTTGAAGAAAGTTGCGGCGAGTATTCATTGTTGTGAGGTTTAGAGATTCAGGGGTGTAAGGGTTTAGAGGTTGAGGGGTGTAAGGGTTTAGGGGTTGAGGGGTGTAAAGGTTTAGGGGTGTAAGAGTTTAGGGTTTGAGGGGTACAGAGGTTTAGGGTGATGATTTGATTTTGAAATTAATAAACAATCAACAAATAAATTCAATAAATTACGATAACGATTTAGAAAGCAGTTTAATCACTGCACCCTCCCAAACCCCAAACCTCTAAACACTTAAACCTCTACACCCCTAAACCATTAAACCTCTACACCTTTCAACATGAACCAAAGACGCGAATTCCTCAAAAGCACGGCAGCAGCCAGTGGCCTGATGATGCTTTCTTCTTTTACCGAAAAACAAGAAACGGTTGAACCCGTGGAAACCCGGATTCGGTTTTCTGTCATCAACATCAACCATGGTCATATCTATGGGATGTGCAATGCCGTCATCAAAGGCGGCGGTGAGCTGGTGGCGGTGTATGCAAAAGAGGCAGAGCTTTTGGCTGCATTTGTAAAAGCTTATCCCCAGGTCAAAGTAGCATCAAGCGCAAAAGAGATTCTGGAAGACAATTCGATTCAGGTTGTCCTCAGCTCTGGCATCCCTGATGAAAGGGGACCACTCGGCATTGAGGTGATGAAGCATGGCAAAGACTACCTTGTAGACAAGCCCGGCATCACCACACTGGAGCAATTGGCAGCTGTCAGGAAGGTTCAACAGGAAACCAAGCGCATCTACTCCATCATGTTCAGCGAGCGTTTTGAAAACAAAGCAACCGTAAAGGCAGGTGAATTGATCAAATCAGGTGCGATTGGCAAGGTGGTGCAAACCATTGGCCTTGGCCCACACAGGATGAGTGTCAAAAGCAGACCCGAATGGTTCTTTGACAAGAAAAGATATGGTGGCATCATCTGTGATATCGGGTCTCACCAGTTTGACCAATTCCTTTTTTTCACTGGTTCTACTTCGGCAGAAGTTGTTGCCTCCCAGACCGGAAATGTCAACAACAAGCAATATCCGCAGTTTGAGGATTTTGGCGATGTGATGCTGAAAGGCAATGGCGGTGCGGGTTATATCAGGGTAGACTGGTTCACACCCGATGGCCTAAAAACCTGGGGCGATGGAAGGTTGACCATTCTTGGCACAGATGGATTCATTGAGATCAGGAAAAACATAGACATTGCCCGATACGGATCAGGCAATCATTTGTACATGGCCAACAACAAGGAGACCATCTACCTGGATTGTAACAACGAGCCGCTCCCCTTTGGCAAGCAATTTGTGGACGATGTCATCAACAGAACAGAAACGGCCATGCCCCAAGCGCATTGCTTTTTAGCAACAGAACTGGCGCTGAAAGCGCAGAAATTTGCCAAAAAAATCTGACCTGTGTGGAGATTGAAGAAGTTGAAGGGGTTGAAGAGGTTGAAGGAGTTTAAGAAGGTTGAGGGAGGTTGAAGGAGGTTGAAGGGGTTGAAGGGGTTGAATTTACCAGCCGAAGGCTGGGAGGTTGAGCTTGCCTGCCTTCAGCAAAGGAGGTTGAAGCGTCTAAAGAAATAAATCGCAATTATTCCTTACATTCATCATCAAACGAAGCATAAAACCATAGTCATGCCAAAACAAAACAACAGAAGAAATTTCATCAAGCAGGGCTCAATTGCCGCTGCAGGTTTTTTTATTGTTCCCCGCCACGTCATTGGTAAGGGATACACAGCCCCGAGCGATAAGCTCAACATCGCTGCCATTGGTGCCGGTGGTAAAGGGCAATCAGATCTTTTAAATTCCTACAACAATGGCGTCAACAATGTGGTGGCCATGGCTGACCTGGATTGGGACAAATGCAAAAATTCATTCGAAAAATTCCCCAATGCAACAAAATACCGCGATTTCAGGGAGATGCTCGACAAGTCTGGAAAAGACATTGACGCTGTGACCATCTCCACACCAGACCATTTTCATGCCTATGCCGCCATGGCCTGCATGTCGATGGGCAAACACGTTTATGTTCAAAAGCCACTGTCTCATAATATTGCCGAAGCCAGGATGCTGACCGAGGCTGCAAGGAAAAACAAGGTAGTGACCCAAATGGGAAACCAGGGTGCTTCCAACCCTATGCAAAAAGTGGCCATGGATTGGTTTGACAAAGGTTTGATTGGAACAGTTCATACCGTAAACATCTGGACGGACAGGCCAGTATGGCCTCAAGGGATTCCAGTGCCCACAGACAAGCCTGCACTGCCAGCCTCCATGTCGGCCAAGGATTGGGATACCTGGATCGGCCCTGCAGCTTATACAGACTATAACCCCCTTTTCCATCCCTTCAAATGGCGCGGATGGTGGAATTTTGGTACCGGCGCATTGGGTGATATCGGATGCCATACCATTGACTCTCCTTTCAGGATACTCGGGCTTGGCTATCCAACCGAAGTGGAATGCAGCGTAGGATCCGTGTTCATCAGGGACTGGAATCCAGAATACATACCTGAGGGTTGCCCTCCTTCCTCTCATGTTGAAATCAAGTTCCCTGCCACCAAGAAAAACAACAGCCCATTGAAAATGGTCTGGATGGATGGCGGTATCCGTCCTTTCCACCCTGATCAGCTTCCGGCCAATGAGCCATTGAGCACAGACGGCAACGGCGCAAATGGAATTTTCCTTCATGGCACAAAAGGGTTGATGGCCATTGACATGTACGGAAACAAGCCCAAGATTTATCTGAATACTGGTGAGAAAATCGTTGCTCCAGAACCAGACAAGAATGCCTTGAAACTGCCTGAATTTGGGCACCAGATTTCCTGGACGGAAGCCTGTAAGGCTGGTTTCAACAGCAAGGCCCACAAGGAACTCAGCTCTTCGTTTGACTATTCCGGACCGCTCACAGAAACCGTACTCATGGGCAACCTGGCCATCAGGAGCTACATGTTGCGCAAAGAAATCACAAGAGCAAATGGCAACAAAGGATTCGATTTCTATGGCAGAAAGAAGCTGCTGTGGGATGGTGCTTCCATGAAGATCACCAATTTTGATGATGCCAACCAGTTCGTCTCAAGGGTGAACAGGGCTGGATGGGAGTTCAAGAAATAAAGTCTCTTCAACACTGCTTTTCAAGGGCGTTTCTTAACCGGAACGCCCTTTTTAATACCTGCATTGCGTAGCCATAATGATGGTAAATAAGCGTAAATACGTAATCTTGAAAATGGATTTGGCAAATACTTTCAAGGGCCAAAAATCCGACGTAATCTTGTATAGTCAATGCGACGCTACCGTACGAAGCCAGCAAAGACATCCAATCCTAAAAAACCGAAAATCCAATCCAAACGAAAAACCGAAAACCAAATCCAATCCTAATCCAACGTTAATCCAAGTCCAAAAGAAAAACCAAATCCAATCCAAACGAAAAACCGAAAACCAAATCCAATCCTATCCAAAAAAACCACAGGCATCCAACACTATGAAACCGTAAAAACATAACATTCTGCCTGAAAATATTGCCCTGCTTCTGCGGGGCATTTTTTTTATAAAAAGAGACCCTTCTTTTCAGAAAGAGACCTGAGTAAAAGCCCGAATGGATAATCACTGGTATATGTCCGAATGTTTCGGTAATTAACCCAATAAAAAATCTTCTGTTATGGAATTGTAAATGCGCTTATTTCAAAACAGAAAGCGCTGCATCGATATAGGTAAAATTCTCCGGTTGATGGTGATGAACAGGCTTTGTTACTTTGGATTCACCCAACCGAACCACAACAGCATTTTTTTCCGGGATGATGTAAACATACTGACCAAAGAGTCCGTTTTGCGCAATGGCATGCACGCCACTGTGGTTGACCATCCAATACTGGTAGCCATAAAAATCTACCGGCTGATCGTTTTCAGTTCTGTCTTTGAGACTGGTAGCGGGCGCAGTAGCTTCAGCGATGTATTTTTCTGAAACAATCTGCTTCCCGTTCCAGTTGCCCTTGTTCAACACCAGCTGTCCGAACTTAGCATAATCCCTGGCCACTGCATTAAAACAACAGAAAGCCTTTTCATGTTTTCCAGCTCCATCCAGCAACCAAAGGGCATCAGCATTGGCGCCCATGGGTTTCATGAACCTTTCGGAAACCATTGCAGAAATCGACTGGCCAAATACTTTTTCTACAATCAGGCCCAAAACCTGTGTGTCTCCGCTGCGGTACTGCCAATAAACACCTGGCTCTTCTTTTCTCTCCATCATGTTCACCATGTATTCCTCGTCATCGCCATAGTAGCCATAAGCATTCATGCTGAAATAACTTTTGTCTCCTTCATTATAGTTCGTACCTGAGCTCATGGTCAGCAAATCCTTGATCCGGATCTTTTCCAGTCCATTGGTCTTGAAATGCGGGAGATAATTGCCGGCTGGTTCTTCCACGGATTTGATTTTGCCTTCGTCTATGGCAATGCCAATCAGCAAAGAAATAATGCTCTTGGCGGCAGAAAAAGAACCACTGATTTTGGCACTGTCATAGCCATCCCAATATTTTTCATAAATGAGCTTACCATCCTGAATGACCAGAAAAGCATGCGTGTCATTGGAATCAATGATGGTCATGAACTCCTGTGGGATTTGCTTTTGGTTGTATGCCGAATCATAAGGCCATGCCTGTGGAGCATCACCATTTTCAACCACTCGTACTGGATGCGTATTGTGATCATGAATGGTATGCACACCCCAGATGACAAAATTTTTCAAATGTGAAAACCTGTTGGTAAATGTAAGCCCAAGTGTAACCAGCAAAACGGCTACAACAAACAAGAGTACCTTTTTGAACATAAAAACTGTTTAG
>JBIJAE010000061.1:0-7718 GCA_044345895.1 Chitinophagaceae bacterium | reverse complement strand
CGGCCTTTGACTATGGCGCCATTGACCAGGAAATAAGCAGGCTGACAGATATTTTCCAGAACCATGGATACCATAAGATTTCGAAAGAAGACATCATCGCAGAAGTTGATACCAATTATACTGAGCTGCTGGATGCTACGCTTGATCCTTTCGAATATGCTTCCAGAATGGCCAAAGCATCAATCAAATCAAAACAGCCTGGAGTTGATCTTTACCTGAGGCTGAGGGCAAACAGAGACTCCAGTCATTTTATTGCCTACAAAATTGGAGAATTGCTGATCTATCCAGATCAAAAAGCGGAAGATGCAGACGCTATAAAGCAGAATGCCAATAAGGATTCCAGTGGCATCACCATCTACTCCTTTCACAATACCTTTAACGATAACTTTATCAGGAGCAATATTTTATTGCAACCTGGGTCGATTTATAAACGGGAAAATTACAGCAAGACGCTGAACAATTTCAACAAGCTCGGGGCCTGGCAGAACATCAATGCGAGCAGTGAAACGGATGAGAAAAAAAAGGAGATCAATTATGTCTTGAAACTTCAGCCCGCAAAAAAACAATTTTTCAGCATTGACCTCGAAGGAAGCAGTATCATCAATACCTCACAATTGATTCAGGTAGGAAGCGGCCGTGTGGGCTTGGCCACCAACTTCACCTTGAGGAACAGGAACATCGGCAAGAGAGCCATTCAACTGGAGAACAACCTCAGAACAGGTATCGAATTCAACAACTTCAAGAAAATCTTGTCCGGAGAAGTAACCCTCACCAACAGGCTGACCTTTCCATGGCTTGTGGCGCCAGTTGGCCAAAAGCTCAAATCCTATTTTCAGCAGGCAAAGACAATTGCCTCTGCAGACTATTCCTACATAGACAGGTTCCGGTTTTTTCAATTGAAAACATTCAATACATTTTTGGGATACGAATGGAAACCCAGTCCTTACACTTCATGGCAGTTCAGGCCGATCAACTTTGAAAATACACGGTTCAAGGCCGACAGTCTTTTCCTTGAATCCATCAGCAGTTTTCCTCTCCTGTTGTATACCTACAACAATGGTCTGATCATTGGCATGAATGCCATGTTCAACAAGAACCTCACGCCCAACAACACCAAGAAAATTAACCTGCTGAAAATTTATGCAGAAGAAAGTGGACTGGTAACTGGTGCACTGTTGTACAACCAAACAAAAGAGGGAAAGGCCCTTTCTGACCTCTTCCGGTTTTTCAAAATGGACGTTGAGTACAAGCACATCGTTTCACACAAGAACAGCAGCTTTCATCTTCGAGCATATGCTGGAGCGGGTTTGGCGCTTACCACAGGATCCAAAAAGGGAGAAGTGACCCTGCCCTTTTTCAAGAGCTTTATTGCTGGTGGTCCCAACAGCATGAGGGGTTGGGCCATCAGGAAACTGGGTATCGGTTCAAATGTTTTTTATGATACGGTGGCTGCAGGTACTTTCAATGACAAATATGCAGACATGCAACTTGAGGGAAACATTGAATACCGTTTCAACCTTTTCCAGTTTTATGGTTTCTGGATGCGGGGAGCAGTATTCACTGATATTGGAAATATCTGGTTCAGGAATGACCTCAACAATTCATTGAAAAATGCAGGCTTTCGCCTGGATCGCCTGGGCAAGGACATCGCCGTTGCCAGTGGCTTTGGCGCAAGAGTAGACTTCAGTTATTTCTTGTTGCGATTTGACCTTGGCTTTCCCGTCAAGGATCCCAGATATGGCCCAGACAAAAAGGGTAATGCGAACATAGAAAGATTCTATTCAACCAGTTCAGGCGGCTGGTTTGTAAACAATGTATGGAACAAACCCAGTTTTCAGTTTGCCATTGGCTATCCTTTCTAATACAGGCCTGTTATAGTTTCCCTTCAAACCGCAACTGCATCTTCTCTACCATTTTGTAGGTTGCAGGGCAATACTCAATGTTCTGTTTGTGTACATGGATATAATCTGTCATCTTCTTTTTGGCAAGGTGGGGAAAGCCTGCACAATCCTCGGGGCGGATGGTATAGATGGAACACATGTTGGTTTTGAGGTCCAGGAACTGACATGGTGTTTTGGTGTTCATCCAGTCTCCCTTCTTGTCTTTGTACAACCATTTTTCCCTGAATTCATCGGGGGTCTGGTTGAAATGGGCGGCAATGCGCTCGGTATCTTTTTTTGTAAAAGTAGGTGTCATCGACCTACAGCAATTTGAACAGGTAAGACAATCCACCTCTTGCCATACTTCCTTGTCTACTTCTGCCGCAATATTATCCAATCTTCTGGGCACATTTTTTTCAAGCCTCGAAAGAAAGAGTTTCATTTTACGTTTGTTCTTGCTTACCTTGACTTTGAAAGAACGAAGGTTGATGGGTTCCATGGTTTGCAGTGGCTGTTTGAATAATTGGTAATATTGAATTGCGAATTTAATGGAATTAACCATTCATCTAAAATGAACCTAAACAAAGAAAAATGTGGGATGCATTCAAAAAAGGCTTTTTGGTTCACCTCCAACTGGAAAAATCACTCTCCCCCAATACAATTGATGCTTATGGTTTGGACCTGGAGAAGCTGATCCAGTTCATGCAACTCAGGGGAATCAAGGCCGGACCAGAAGGAATTTCACTAAAAGACCTTCAGGAATACATCAAATGGATTGCTGAATTGGGCATGAGTGAAAGATCCCAGGCAAGAATCATCTCAGGCATCAAGGCATTTTACCGGTATTGCGCCCAGGAAGAAATCACCAAAAACGATCCAACAGAACTTCTCTCTGCCCCAAAGTTGAAAAAAACCTTGCCAGATACCTTAACGTTTGAAGAGATTGAATTACTGATTGCCCAAATCGATCAAAGTAAGCAAGAGGGAGGAAGAAACAAGGCCCTGCTTGAAACCCTTTACAGTTGTGGCCTGCGGGTTAGTGAGGTGATCAACCTGAGGAGATCGCATCTCTACCTCGACATTGGCTTCATCCGGGTGATCGGTAAAGGAGACAAAGAAAGGCTGATCCCCATTGGCACAGATGCCATCAAATACATACAAATTTACCTGCACCTGATCAGGGTTCATTTTCCTGAAAAAAAAGGGTGCGAAGACATCCTGTTCCTCAACAGGCGTGGGGGTAAGCTATCAAGGGTGATGGTATTTTACATCATCAAGGATCTTGCCTTGAAAGCAAATATTCAAAAAAGCATTTCTCCCCATACGTTCAGGCATTCGTTTGCCACACACCTGGTGGAAGGTGGCGCAGACCTACGGGCCGTGCAGGAAATGCTGGGCCATGAAAGCATTACCACCACAGAAATTTATACCCATCTTGACAGAAATTTCCTGAGGGATACCTTGAATCGGTTTCACCCTGGATTCAAACAGCAGAAAACAACTTAATTTTGCTAAAATCATTTTTTATATGAGCACAGGAACGATCAAGCTGTTGAGAAAAACCGGCATTGCAGAGGGCGCTTCATTTTTAATCCTTTTACTGATCGCGATGCCCCTGAAATACAAATTCGGAATGCCCGAGGCTGTGAAGATTATGGGATCGGTTCATGGCTTCCTGTTTGTGGCTTATGTAGGATTGGCCTATTATGCCAAAGAAGTCTACAATTGGCCTTTCAAGCGGTTTTTATTGGCTTTTGCATCCTCGTTTCTTCCACTCGGACCCTTTTTCTTTGACGGCAGGTTAAAAATCGAGGAGAAAAGGATTGAAGCAGGCATGCACTAAAAATTCTCTAATTTCGCAACAAATACTAAGCAACATGAAAAAAACGATTCTGGCCTTGTTTTCACTGGCGATGGTTTTTCAAACCAATGCCCAAAGCCTTAAGACACCTGCGCCTTCAACAACACAAACGGTAAAGCAGGAATTTGGTCTTGGTGCCATTGACCTCTCTTATTCCAGGCCCAATACCAAAGGCCGTGCTATCTTCGGCGACCTGGTTCCTTATGGTGCCATCTGGCGCACAGGTGCAAACAGTGCTACAACACTTACGTTCAGTGATGAGGTTATGATCGGTGGAAAAAAGATTGCCCCAGGCAAATACGGTCTTCTGTCTATTCCTGGTGCTAAAGAGTGGACCCTGATCATCACCAAACAAACAGATGTCACTTCACCTTCTGCGTATAAGCAAGAAATGGATGTGGTAAGGGTAACTTCACCAACCGTCGCAATGCCTTTTGCCACTGAATCTTTTATGATTCTTTTTGACAATGTAAAAAGCAATGAACTTCAGCTGAACATAGTTTGGGACAAGACCATGGTAAGCCTTCCTATCAAGGCTGATGTTGACAGCAAAATCATGGGGCAGATTGACAACCTCATGAACAAGGACAGCAAACCGTATTACAATGCTGCCATGTATTATTTGGACAACAACAAAGACCTGAACCAGGCTGCAGCTTGGTTTGACAAGGCTACTGCCCAAACCCCCAGCGCTTATTGGGTTTGGTACCAGAAAGCAAGGTGTCTCGCACAGCTGGGAAAGAAAGCGGATGCAATGACAGCTTCAGCAAAATCAATGGAATTGGCCAAAACAGCCAAGAATCCTGACTATGTTACGCTGAACGAAAAACTACAGGCTACGCTTAAGTAAGCAGATCTAATAAATGATAGCAACTCCCCTGAGCAATCGGGGGAGTTTTTTATTGTAGAAAGGCTTGCATATAACTCATCCAGAGATCTCCTTCACGCAGGTAGTTAACAGTATGTACGGTTGTAGATTGACCAAACTGAATGGCGGCTGTGCCATGGTCATGGTTAGAAAAGGATTGAATCCTGATCTGTTCAGTAAAATCTACGCCACCATTTCCCCAGCATTTGTACACCGTCTCTTTTATACTCCAAAACAAGGAAGAAAAGACTATCCTGTCTTGCTCAGACAATGGAGCAAGCAATGCATACTCCTGAGGGTTAAGGAATTTTTTTTCTATCTTAAGGACCCTTGGCGAAATGTATTCAATGTCAATGCCAACGGGCGTTTCAGCAGATATGATGCCGGCAGCAAAACCACGGGTATGTGAAATCGAAAACTGAATCCCTTCAGGAAAAAAAGGCTTTCCCGCAGGATTCAACTGGATCTGGCCAAAAGGAAAAGAAGGTTGCAAAGCGTTGAGCACCATTCTCGAAGCCAGCTGCTGCAATTGCTGTCCGGGGTTTGTGGCTACAGCCCTGTATGGAATGGCCTGTTCAAAAAAAAAGTGCTCCTCGGTAATTTCCCATAAACCCAGGGATAATTCAGCATTCTGTATGGAGCGAACCAACGGCATGCAGCAAAGATAGGGCCTCCCTGTTCACAGTTTGTTGAAAAAATATATTTCAAAACCAGCCTTCAATGCCGAATTTCGGGCTGAGTAAAATGACATGCGATGATCCTCTCTGATTTGCGAATTATGGAAGAAATGGAAAAGGGAACAATCAAAATCACCCCTTTCGATAAGGCCTGCCTGGGCAGCAACTCCTATGATGTGCATTTGGGCAAATGCCTTGCCACCTATAAGAATCATGTGCTTGATGCCAAAGCGCACAATGAAATTGAGTACTTTGACATCCCAGACGATGGCTTTGTTTTATATCCACATGTTTTTTACCTGGGCGTAACCCAGGAATACACAGAAACACATGAGCATGTACCTTTTCTGGAAGGAAAATCCTCTACAGGCCGTCTGGGTATTGACATTCATGCCACTGCAGGCAAAGGGGATGTTGGCTTTTGCGGAAACTGGACACTGGAGATTTCCGTAAAACAACCGGTGAAAATCTACCACGGCATGCCCATTGGCCAATTGATCTATTTTCCAGTAGAAGGAGAAATTGAAGTCAAGTACAACCAAAAATCAAATGCGAAATACAGTGGTCAACCCGACCGGCCCATTGAGAGCATGATGTGGAAGAACAAGTTTTAATTTTCAGCGTTAGCTGAGAAGACTTTCAAGCATGGGAACCTCAGATGCTGTGATACAATACTCATAGAGCCTTGCATCCAGCTCACTTTTTACCCGGTCAATCAGCTCTACATCCTTTTCTGGCATCAACATCCTGTATTTTGTATTGATGGAACGGATGACATCACTTCTTTTTCTTTTTTGCATATCACCCGATTTGCTTGCCATCCCCAAAACCCTGTTCACTTCATCGGTAGCGGTTCTTGAATTTCTGTTGGTCATATTGTCCAGCAGCAGTTTCAGCAGTGCCTTTTCAATCTCCTCGAATACCTCTTTCACCGGATAGGGTGAACGCACAGATGATGCATTAGGTGTTAAAGATGTTGAGTCAACTTTCGGAACAACCTGTTTTCTTTTCTTGTAGAACCAAAAACCGGCAATTGCCAACAGCGCTAGTACCGATCCGGAGATGAGGGTGTTGGATGAATTGCTGGATGTGTAAACCTGCTGACCTGTAAAAGTAAAATCTTGAAAACCTATCTTTAAGGAGTCTACTTGCCATTTTCCTATAGTGGTAAAATAAAGATGACCGTCATCGTACCAGCAGATCTTTTGATACCTGTTCGAGTAAAAAAAATTCACAATATCCCGATTGGTAAGGGTGTAAATCTTGTTGTCCAGGAAGTTGAGGTACTGAAAATTTTCCAGAATTTCCACAATTACACCCGAATCAAGAATGGCCCGATTTGTGCTTTCAAGTTTGGATAAGGCGCTCAGGGAAGGATTCAGCTTTCCAAGTACAGTCCAGTCTCTCTTGTCCAAATTCAGCGAAATAACAGAGTCTATTGATTTGACCCGCTCATTTTCGGACACCTTTTCTGTTTGGTTTGCTGAAATATAACCAAGGCTGATCAATTGACTGCCATTATTTGATTTCCATTGCAGAAAACCGGGAGGTTCCTGTACAATTGGAATTTCCCTATTCAACCGTTCAATCTTCCAGTCGGCACTCTGCTCGTCAAATACCCTCAATTGTCCATTCCACCGCCAGAAACCATATCCGCCGATATTGTAGTACCGATCCTTGTGTATAAATACTTTTGCATTGATATTGTACCCATAATGCTCCGTTTTGTCTATCCGATCAAAGCGCAAGGAATCTGCATCAATATTTCCAGCACATTTGTACAACATTCCAGTTGCAGATATATAGATATACAACTCCCCTTTCCTGATCAACAAGACCTGCCCATAGGTGCGAAAATTTGATTTTTTGAAATCAATAAGCTTAAGTGAAACAGATGAATGAGGAACTATTTCGCAACCATCAAAACGAGGGTTTCGGATGGTCCGTAAAAAAGGGGTGTTCAATACCGAATAGGAGGAATCCTGGCTCCAGGCAACAGAAGCCCAAAACAACAGAAAAAAAACCTGTGAAGTACGTACCAAGCAAAAAGATTTAAAAACTAATGTAAAACATTGTTTTCAAATCTCCATAAAGATCAGTGAATCACCTATAAGATATTGAATATCAAACACATACATAAAATATTTATTCACCAAATGATGTACCAAAAGAATTACCATGTTTAAAAAATATCCGTTAAGAATTAAGAAATTTGTTCAAAATCCTTGAATCCTTATTGCGATGTTCCGACAAAACCAAAAAGTCGTTGCTCTAACCAATGAATAACAAAATCCCCAAAGCAGCAGCTGAGGGGATTTCTTTTTTATATCAATGAAGCTTGATTTACCTTTAAGGTTGTAACGACTCAGCACATTTAAATGCAAAAACCAGTACGTATCAAACAACACCCATTCAGCCAATCAGCTCCTGAA
>JBIJAE010000060.1:0-7722 GCA_044345895.1 Chitinophagaceae bacterium | reverse complement strand
TTTGGTTCCATGAATAATGTACCGAGGCCCCATTTCGCGGACGAGCATGCTGGCATGCAGTGTTACAATAAGGTTTTCGTATTCAAGCCTCAGGTCAAAATAATCATCCACCTTCGAATAGGATTTCATTCTCCTGATGTCAGCATTGATGGATGTTGGCATGCCAAACAGCATCAGGGCCTGGTCAATCAGGTGAGGGCCAAGGTCATAGAAAATGCCGCTGCCCGGAAGCTCCTGCTCTCGCCAAAGCCCGTAGGTTCTGGGATCTGGCCTGTATCGATCATAATGCGCAAAAAACTCTCTTGGTTCTCCAAGCAACCCATCTTCAATGATTTTTTTCATGGTCAAAAAATCTGTGACGTACCGGCGGTTGTGATAAACCGAGCATACTTTTCCTGTTGAAGCGGAAAGGGCGATGAGTTCTTTTGCCTCTGCTGAGGTATTGGTGAATGGTTTTTCTACAACAACATGTTTTCCTGCCAGCAGTGCAGCTTTGGCATAGGGGAAATGGGTCTCGTTGGGGCTGCAAATGACTATCAACTCTATCCCCCGGTCATCCAATACCTCTTGGAAGCTTCTAGCTATTTTGATTTTGGGATATTGTTTTTGTGCAGTGTCACCTGACCGCTCAAGGATCATATCCAGTGAAAATCCCGAATCAGCAATGATGAATGGAATATGAAAAGTCTTGGCAGAGATTCCATGGCTGATGACTGCAGTAGAGATCATTTTATTACTTTTGCCAAAAATACATATATGGAACTTAAAGAATCAATATTGGCTGCCTGGAGCGATCGTGAATTGTTGAAAGATGCTGCTTATGCAGATGCAGTCAGGGCTGTGATTGAAGAGGTTGACAAGGGCAGGCTTCGTGTCGCTGAAAAGGTAGGGGATGATTGGCAGGTGAACGAATGGGTGAAACAAGCCATCCTGATGTATTTCGGTATTCAGCAAATGCAAACATGGGAACTTGCTCCATTTGAGTTCTATGATAAAATGCTCCTCAAAAAAGACTACAAATCATTGGGTGTTCGCGCTGTTCCGCACGCCGTTGCCCGCTATGGCGCCTATCTTGCCAAGAATGTGGTATTGATGCCATCCTATGTAAACATCGGTGCTTATGTAGACGAAGGAACCATGGTGGACACCTGGGCCACTGTAGGTAGTTGTGCACAAATTGGCAAGGGCGTACACCTCAGTGGGGGCGTAGGGATTGGCGGCGTGCTTGAGCCGCTACAGGCCAACCCGGTAATCATTGAAGATGGTTGCTTTGTAGGAAGCCGTTGCATTGTAGTGGAAGGTGTGATTGTAGAAAAAGAGGCCGTGCTTGGTGCCAATGTGGTCTTGACCAAGTCAACCAAAATCATTGATGTAAGCGGTCCGGAACCGATTGAATACAAGGGACGTGTTCCTGCCCGTTCCGTTGTAATCCCTGGGACCTATACAAAGGAATTTCCGGCTGGAAATTATCAGGTAGGATGTGCACTCATCATTGGCCAGCGAAAGCCCAGCACAGACCTTAAAACAAGCTTGAATGATGCGTTGAGGGATTTTAATGTAGCTGTGTAAAAGGTTGAAGGGGTTGAAGGGGTTGAAGAAGTTGAAGATTATGCTTAAACCCCTTCAACCTCTTCAACCCTTTCAACCCCTTCAACCTCTTCAACTGCTTCAACTATTTCAGAATTCTACCATTACTTTCCTGCCCCCAATTGTAATGTGTCCAGGAGCAGTGGCAGCTGAACTGTCCTCATAGATACTGCTGAGCTCATTGGCGAAATCTTTGCCTTCATTTCCCTTTGTGTCGTTGTCTCCATTCAGGAACTGGTCAAAGGCAAAACCACTCTGTTCAATGATCAGGCGGGTGAAGGCCTCATGTGTAATGCCATAGTCAATCCAATTGCGGTTCAGCAAGGCAATGGGTTGACCTTTTGATCCTTTTGCGATAAAGGCAGACATCATGAAATCGATCTCTGATGATGCGGCCAATTGAATGGATAAGTTGAATTTGTTGTCAAGAACAAGTGTTTTCAGTTGTGCGGCCTTCTTCATCCAAGCCATGGTAGGTTGCTTGAGGTGGCCATTGAAATGTGAAAACAATGCGCTTTGGTAGTCTACATCCATGAAAAAATCCCTGATCCTGGATTCGGCATCATGTGCCGCTTCTATAAACTGAGCGGATTTCTCGTTATTGCTGAACATGGAGGTGGGTACACCTTCTTTTGCAATCAGGTGTGATCCAGGCATGGTGATAATAACCACAGCCAAATAGCAGATGAATAAACGCAATATTGTTGAAATCTTTTTGGAGGGAGTCGCGATCATGATAGTGGTTCGTTTTGCGAAAATCAGATGATGCGGCTTTCAGTAGAAATTGGAGTTGGTTCTGGTTTTAAGGAGGATATTGCGTAAAGACTTCTGCGAATATATAAGGCGAAATGATCAAATGCAAGTTTGAACCCTTCCAATTTTGTTAACTTTGCCAATATGCATTTTTCTTTAGAGAACCCCGAGGCCCTTATCATAGCCAAAATTGCGGAATCTTCTTCGTCCCTTGGCGTGGAGGCCTTTGTTGTGGGTGGTTTTGTACGGGATAAATTACTTGGCCGCCCTTGTAAAGACATTGACGTGGTTTGTCTGGGTGATGCCATCGAACTGGCGAATGCTGTCAGTACACTGTTTGTTCCACAGCCCAAGGTGTCTTGGTTCAAGAACTTTGGAACTGCCCACTTCAACGTCAAAGGATATGATGTAGAGTTTGTAGGGGCCAGAAAAGAGAGCTATCAACAGGAATCAAGGAATCCAATTGTTGAACAAGGAACGCTTCAGGATGATCAGGAAAGAAGGGATTTTACCATCAATGCATTGGCCTTTTCAGTGATGGATAATCTGCCAACAGAAGATGGGCAATCCATAAGCCATGCTGCGCCACATCCTCAAAATCCTCTCCATTCCATCTCAATTATCGATCCATTCAATGGAATCGAAGACCTGGAAAAGGGCATCATCAAAACACCGCTTGCGCCGGAAAAAACTTTTAGCGATGACCCGTTAAGAATGCTGAGGGCAATTCGTTTTGCATCTCAGCTGGGCTTTACCATTGAGTCCAATACCTTGCTCGGCATCTCAGATGCATCACACCGCATATCCATTATCTCTCAGGAAAGGATCACCGATGAACTCAACAAGATTATGCTTTCCCGCAAGCCTTCTGTCGGATTGGATCTCTTGTACAAGACTGGGTTGTTGAAAATTATTTTTCCGCAAATGGTTGATCTTGCCGGAGCAACATACATCGATGGCAAAGGGCACAAGGATAATTTTTACCATACCCTGCAGGTGATTGACAATGTTGCTGTCAATACCAATAGTCTCTGGTTGCGCTGGGCCGCCTTGTTGCACGATATTGCAAAGCCCGCCACCAAAAGGTTTGAAGAAGGCATCGGATGGACATTTCACGGGCATGAAGTAGTCGGTGGTAGAATGGTGCCAAAGATTTTCACCAAGTTGAAACTTCCTATGCAGGACAACATGCGGTATGTACGAAAACTGGTTGAACTTCATTTGAGGCCCATCAGCCTAACGAAAGAGAATATCACAGACTCCGCCATACGCCGTCTTCTGTTTGATGCCGGTGATGATCTGGAAGACTTGATGACCCTTTGTGATGCAGACATCACATCCAAGAATGAAGCAAAAGTGAAACGCTTTCGCAACAATTTCGAGATGGTTCGCATTCGGTTGAGAGAAGTGGAAGAAAAGGACAAAGTGAGAAACTGGCAACCACCCATTACGGGGGAGCTCATCATGGAAACATTCAAGCTTCAGCCCTGCAAGGAAGTGGGATTGATTAAGACAGCCATCAGAGAAGCAATTCTTGACGGAGCCATAGAAAACAGTTATGATGCGGCTTTTGCCATGATGCTGGAGCAGGGCAGGCAACTCGGGATCGCAGGGAATTGATCAGTCTATGCTCAGTTAATGTTTAACCTGCTGAACCAGGTGATTTGTCGTTTGGCATAATTCCTGGTATGCTGTTTGATTTTTTCAACTGCCTCTTCCCTTGAATATTTTCCTTCAAAAAAATCAAAGAGCTCCTTGTATCCAACTGTCTGCAAGGCAGCCAAATGTTTGTATTCAAGCAGAGACCTGGCCTCTTCCTCCAATCCTTCTGCCATCATCATGTCTACCCGAAGATTAATTCTCTTGTAAAGATCTTCCCTGGGCATTTGAATAAAATGATACCGAATCTTGAAATTTCTTTTTCCAACAGAACTGGATAGTTGTGGATCACCCTGATCTTTTTGTGCGCGCCCTTTTTGATAATGGGCAATCGGGAAACCAGTATGCATGATTACCTCCAATGCCCTCATCATGCGGTTGGGATTGTGAACGTCTCCATGGAGGGCAAACCCAGGATCCAGGCTGAGCAGGGTATCCCTAAGCCCTTCTACTCCTTTTTCCTGGTGAATGCAGATTACTTTGTTTCGCACCTCATTGGGTACTTCCGGGATTTCATCCAGTCCTTCTGCAAGTGCCTTGATATACAGGCCGGTTCCGCCGCATACAACGGCCTGATCATGGGTTTGAAAAATCATGTCAAGGCAGGCGAGGGCCTCTTTTTCAAAACTGGCAGCTGTAATGTTTTCGTGAATGGAATGGTTGGCAATAAAATGATGCTTCACTGAAGACAATTCTGCATCAGATGGCCTTGCAACGCCTATTTTCATTTCCTTGTAACATTGTCTTGAGTCTGCAGAAATGATTTCAGTTTTCAGCGCTGTTGCAATCCTGATGGCCTCAGCGGTTTTTCCTACAGCGGTAGGTCCAACAACGATGATGCATTCTTTTTCAGTCATGCTAAAATGATGTATCCTCTTCGGCACCATCTGCTTCTTCTCCAGCATTGTCATTTTCTCCGCCCTCTTCACCCTCGTCTGAAAAGCCGTCTCCAAGAGAAGCGAGATCGTATTTCTCTTCTACATCTGCAAAGCGGTCACCAAGAATGCTTTTGATGCCATATTGGCTTGGGCCTATCCCTTCTTTTCTTGTGATGGAAGGGTAGGTGGTTTTTGAATTTTCCTCTTTTGAAACACTGATCAGTTGAACCTTAAATGACCAGTTTTTTTTGAAGTCATAGAGGTAGATGAATTTCTGTTCTGTATCCTGAATTTCAGACCCAATGGTTGTTTCAAACATGTCCAATGGTGCTACTCTGTATTCAACATCATCGTATTTTTCCAGACTGATAGCC
Organism: Chitinophagaceae bacterium; assembly: GCA_044345895.1. GTDB lineage: Bacteria > Bacteroidota > Bacteroidia > Chitinophagales > Chitinophagaceae > Pollutibacter. Next base: position 2,471 of record JBIJAE010000060.1, on the reverse strand, counting down.
CTTCCCCTTTGCCAGCTTTCATTGCTTCTGAAAAAGGTTGCCTGGTGAATGCTGTCAAATTCATAAGCAGATAAAATCATCTGGTGCAATTCAAAAAAAGACTGGTTGTGCTTGATGACGATGTCACGATAAATGGTATCGTCCTCTTCGAAGTAGACACGAAATTTAAGAATGGCCATGGTGCAATTTAATGAAAATTAGGGATAAGCCCTAAGCCTGCACCAAGTTGGTGACTGAATACACTTGTCAAAAACCAGGGTTTAAAATTTGAATCCAACGGTCAGGAAAATATTGCCGTTGCTTCCGCGCACATTTCCCGGCTCATAAAAACCATTGTCAAGCCGGTATGGGAAGCTGGCATCCTTGATAAGCTGCTGTACATAGGTAAGGTCCACAAAAAAGCCCATGTTCCTGTATCCAAGCCCACCGCTGATGTTCATCTGCCTGGCCTTCAGCGGGGCGCTGGCATAGGCATTTCCCATATAATTGAAGCCAAGCCTGGTCATGATGGTCTTGAACTTGAGTTCTCCACCCACCCGCATGTTCAGAGCAGACCTGAATTGATTCTTGATGGCATCATTCACCTGGTTCAGGTAACCGTCATCGCTTGTTGTGGCTCCACTGAATTTTGCGTTGGTGTAGTCCAGGTATTCGATATCTGCACTGATGAAACCTTTTTGCATGTTCACATCGGCAACTTCATTCAAAACATAGGAAATGCCAGCCATTAACCGCATCGGGTTGGTGAAATTGTATTGAAACTGTCCCAGTTCGCCATTGTTGAAATCAAGAGAACTCTGTTTGAGTACCCCATTCCCCTGATAACCTTCCAGGTCTGTGGTGATTTTGCTGCTGTATTGGTCGTCCATGTTGTACAGGACAGGGGAGTGGAAGGCCAATCCAATCCTGAGCCTTTCTACAGGCTTCACAATAAGCCCCAGCTTCAATCCGATGCCTACCCCTTCACTGATCAGGTAGTCTTCGGTTTCAAAATAATTGAAATTGTTTTTGGTATTGGCAGTAGCATCAGATTCGCGGAATATCGATGTCCTTTCAAACCTGAGTTTGCTGAAGGTTAAGCCACCTCCGACAAAGAGCTTGTCCAGATAATTTCCGCTGGCTGAAAAATAAATATCATTGATGCTCCCCCTGGTAGTAATGTCTTGTTGTTGGTTCACGCCAGTTTGGGGCGTGGCAAGGCTTCTGTACCCCCTGATGCTGCTGCCTGGCCCTGCAAGCGTATCAATGAGGTAGGTGTTGAAGGCAAGGCTCGATCCGTAGGGGAATCTTTCTGCTGCCTGGTTGGGGTCAGTAATATTGTTGTTGATCAACTCCTCAAGGTATTTTTCAGAGTAAGAACTTTCTGTATTCGTTCCTTTTAACCTTGTGGTATTGCCAAAATTGACGGTTTTGTTCATCCCAATACCATAGGTAAAGTTCCTCCAGTTGCCATTCCATGATCCGGGCCTGGGCAACACCAGTCCGATGTTGCTGAAATCAGGGGTAATCTTGTTTGCCTTGCTTTCGGTATTTAGGTAATTGATTCTGGTATTGTTGAATGCCAGTGAGGGCGTAAAAGTGAACTCCCCGCTTTTGTAAAGACCAAGTCCTGCAGGGTTGATGAAAGCTGCAGAAATATCTCCACCCAATGAAGTCATCGCTCCGCCGATTGCCCTTGCCCTTGCTGTACCACCGTGCCCCATCAATGAGTAACGGAGGGCATCAGCAGGCTCCTGCGCTTTTAGTTGTAAACCAAATAATATGCTGAACAGGATGGGGAGTTGTTTCATGCCAAATGATTTAGGGTGCAGTTGTTAAGCCAGTCAGGTATTGTGCAGGGGCGCTAAAACCTCAACATCATACCCATCCAGCACAACTGCTTTTTTAGTTTCCTCCTCTCGGGAATGATCTTACAGGAGCGGATCCACTGGAGGAAGAACTGCTGCTGGAACTTGAACTGCTGCTGGAGCTTGAACTCGAGCTACCGGAGTTTGAACTGTTGGAGAAAGTTCTGGACGGGCTGCTATAAGACTCTCCACTGCTACGTGGGTTGTATCCACCTCTTGGTATATTGGGGCTGGAATTGCTGGATTGTCCGCCAGTGCGTAAAAATCCACCGCCCATTTTGGGGTTAACACCACTTGATTGCATGGGTGTGTAATTGCTGAGCGAATAGGTTCTTGGCCCGGTTGACCTTGGTACAACAGACCTTCCAGTATTGTACACAATTACAGGTTGGCCATAAAAATTAGGGGAGAAAGGATTCATGAAATTTGACATCCCCCAAGGCGTGGGCCTTCCAAAATAAATATTGTTCATCCCAGTGAATCCGTTGGATGGGAATACATTGAAATAACTGTTGTTGTTCCAGTGTGGATTGTTCCAGTAAGCAAAATCATCATCAAATGTATTCCACCTGGAGCCACCAAAGGCCTTCATCCGCATGTATCGATCACTCATGGGAACTTCTG
>JBIJAE010000059.1:0-7781 GCA_044345895.1 Chitinophagaceae bacterium | reverse complement strand
TCATCGGTTTCTACTTGTATTGTTGCAATATCAATTAAATGGGTGAAATTTTGTTTCACAATCAAGATTTGTGGGAATTAACTTGTTTTTGCTGGCGAATGAGCACAAAATATTTTTCAAAACAACCATGTAAATTAACTTATTCGTGGTAAGATTACATGGTTGATTCAAACACAGTTGGAACCTACTTTACCATAATCACGCTATAAAGACAGCTTTTGTATAGCAAGTATGTCAATGATGCGTTGAAGGTTTAGTAAGGAACCGACCCAACCATATTTCCTGCGGGATGGTAACTTGCCACCACTATGATGGCACCACTGGGGCAGTAGGCTACGCCTGCTCCCACTTCACGGGTGCTGCTCCAGACCATTTGGGTATAATGTCCAACCATTTTCCCTCTCGTCGCTCCTGTAGGCTCGCCATTGTAATCTGCTTTTTCTTCATACCAGGATTTGGAGGCATCAAGGGTGCTATAAAATTCTGATGAGCTTCCCCAGAAAATGTTTTCACCCAGGATTCTTCCGTTTTCATCCCTGCATTCACTGTGCTTCATCTTGCATTTTTTGTCAGCCAATTGATTGGCCCAGGACTGTGCATAGTTTGAAAGCGAGCTGCTCCAGGTCAGCTTGCCAACACCCACTTCAGCGCGGACTTTGTTGTGGTGATCCAGAAATGTTTTGGCTTCTGAAGCCTTGAACTTGCTGCCTGTAGCGGCAGGGATGGATTGGGCCTTGGTGTTGATGCAACAAAAAACCAGCGAGGCCATCAAAAAAAATCGCATGTAAAAATGTTTTGGTGTTTTGAATCGGTTGCCATTTTGCAGGATTCAAGTTACCCACTTGCTTGCGTAAAAAGGTTTAGGGAAATGTTATAGTTGACCTTGAGCCTACAAGATTGTTCTTCGCTTTCACCTGTAGTGTTGTCTTATTTGGCTAGCGTTCTAGAGTTGTAATCAAAACCTTATTCGCCGCAAAAATGCGGTGAATAGGGTGAATAATCTCCGCAAAAATGCGGCGAATAGGGCAAAAATGTAAAATAATTCGGTATAATTCTAATAAAAAACGAATAAAGCATATAAATTTGACAAATGAACTTCCTGCTTCAATTACAAGAGTATGCAGAACACCCGATTTCTACCCAGCTTTTATTAGGGTTGTTCAAGTCATACAGCAGGCCCTATGACAAAATAGGTGCTTTGGTTGAAGCGGGATATTTGGTTCAGCTCAGAAGAGGCTTGTATACAACAACCCAACTTGTCAACAATGCTAATCCTGAACCATTCCTGATTTCCAATCATTTGTATGGTCCCAGCCATGTTTCATTGGACAGTGCCTTGTTTCATTGGGGCCTAATCCCTGAGCGGGTTTATGAAGTAACTGCAGTTACCAACAGGCTGTCCAAAAAATACAAAACAGGAATTGGCGTGTTCAGCTATGCTCATCTTCCAATGCCATATTATGCATTGGGTGTTCAGCAGCTGGCCTTGACGGAAAAGCAAACTGTCTTGATTGCAAGTCCTGAAAAAGCACTGTCTGACAAAATCATTACTACAGCAGGAATACAGCTGAGGAGCACAAAACAAGCAATGGCCTATTTGGTGGAAGACTTGCGCATTGAGATTGATGATCTGAGGAATTTAAGCACATCTGACATGAAACAATGGTTTGCAGATTGCCCCAAACAAAAAAGTATTCAATTGTTAATCGAAACAATATCCGGGCTATGATAAAGGAATGGATTGATTCATATAAACCCAAGAACGTTCAACAGACAGAGCAAGCGTTAAGGGAGATAATGCAGGAGATTGCATTGGCCGGTTTGCAAAGGGCTGATTTTTTTAATCACGCTGCTTTTTATGGAGGAACAGCTTTGCGGATTTTCCATGGGTTGAATCGCTTTTCAGAAGACTTGGATTTTTCTTTGCTCAAGAAAGATCCTGATTTTGAGTTTGGCCCTTATTTTGATGCCATAGTAGATGAATTTGCTTCCATTGGAATAAAAGTCAGCGTGATACAAAAAATGAAATCTGCCATTTCGAATGTGGACTCTGCTTTTTTGAGGTCTGATACATCCTGGAACGAGTTGGTTTTTGAAAACACCATTCCACAAATAAACTTGAGTTTTAAGCCCATTATAAAAATCAAATTAGAAATTGATACCCATCCACCCCTGGGATTTAGAACAGAGAATTTGCTTTTGACAAAACCATTTTCATTCTACGTGAATTGTTTCACATTGCCAGATTTGTTTGCAGGAAAGATGCATGCATTGTTGTTTAGAAAATGGAAGAACAGGGTAAAAGGCAGGGATTGGTATGATCTGGAGTGGTATTTGAAAAAAGGTGTTGAGGTTAATGGTGCTCATTTTTATCAGAGGGCATCTGAAAGCAATGATTGGGAAGGAGATTCAATATCTAAAGAGCAGCTCATAGATCTCTTGAAACAGAAAATAGCTTCAGTCAATTTTGAAAATATCAAAGAAGATATTGTTCGATTTATTCCCAACCCAGAGGTCTTGAACATCTGGTCAGCAGCATATTTTTCAACATTAGCGGAAAGAATAAAAGTTTCTCCTTAATCATCCTTCAACGTAAACGCCACATAGGCATCGCTGGATTTGCCTTCCCATTTTGAGCCGCCGCAGGCAATGACGATAAATTGTTTTCCATTCACCGAATAGACGGATGGAGTGGCTACGCCAGGAGCAGGCAGGTCAAGTTCGAGCAGAATTTTTCCTGTTCGTTTGTTGATGGCCCTGAATTTTCCGTCGGCAGAAGCACCAATAAAAATTAGGCCACCGGCGGTAACCACCGGGCCGCCATAGTTTTCGCGGCCGGTTGCTGGAATGCCTTTTGCTTTCAATGATTCAAATTCTCCCAGCGGTATTTTCCATTCGTGCTGGCCCGTATTCATGTTGATGGCGGTGAGTGATCCCCAGGGTGGTTGTATCGCTGGAAATCCTTCAGGCGTTAAAAACTTGTTGTATCCAGTGAACCCATAGCCTTGTTTTGGCGCCATTCCATTTTTAGATGCAGCTCCCGCGAAAGGTTTTTGCTGTTCTTCTTCCAGGTTCAGGACAAATGCAGCAATGGCATTTTTTTCTTCGTTGCTCAGGTTGTTGTTCCCAGGCATCATTCTTCTTCCCGTTGTAATCAGCTGGATGAGTGATTGTGCTGTGTATTTTTTCTCAGCACCAATGATGGAAGGATAGTCGCCACCACCAAGCCTTTCAGGGCCATGACAACCCATGCAATGCTGTGTATAGAGCGTTGCGCCTGCTTCAAGGTTTGTTTTCATCTTTTTGGGATCAGGTTTGTTTTCAACCATGTTCAAGACCCAGCTCATTTCATTGGCATTGACATAGAGAAGTTTTGTTTTCGGGTCAAACGCAGGTCCACCCCATTCTGCACCGCCATCGTATCCCGGTAAAATAATTGTTCCTTCAGTTGACGGAGGATTGAACATTTTACCGGAACGGTAGCCAAGGAATCTTTTTTCTATGTTGCGGAAGCTGGAGTCGCTGACCAGTCTGTTCAAGTCGGAATGGTTGAAAGCCTGTCTTACAATTGGTTTGGGCAAACGCGGCATGGGCTGTGTAGGCCAGAGCTTTTCATTTTTGAGTGGGCTTTGGTCAACCACCGGCACTTCATCCACCGGAAAAAGCGGCTTTCCTGTTTCCCGCTCAAACAGGAAAACAAATCCAGTCTTGGTTGTTTGCGCCACCGCATCAATCTTTTTTCCGTTGTGCTTTACTGTAATCAGGGCAGGGGCTGCCGGAAGGTCCATGTCCCAGACATCATGGTGAACCGTTTGAAAATGCCAGATCAGTTTTCCTGTGGCTGCATCAATGGCCAGCAGACAGTTTCCATAGAGACCCTTTCCCAGCCTATTACCGCCATAAAAATCGTTTGAAGGATTCCCTGTTGGCGCAAAAAGAATTCCCCTTTTTTCGTCCAGGCTAAAGCCTGCCCAGCTGTTGGTCGACCCCATGTGCTTGTAAGCCGTGCTGTCCTCCCAGGTTTCATGACCGGCTTCGCCGGGATATGGGATGGTATGAAAAATCCATTTTTGCTGACCGGTTTTCACGTCAAAAGCACGGATATGTCCAGGGGTTTCTTCCCCCACCAGGCCGCTCAGGAAAAACAGGTTCTTGTAGACCATCACCGGAGAGGTGGGCGCAACAAAGACTTTGGAGGAATCTCTGCCCAGCCCTGCGGCAAGGTTGATGCCGCCATTCCTTCCAAAACTAGTTATCAGTTTACCTGTGGTTGCATTCACTTCCAATGCCACCGGACCAACGGTATAGATGATGCGCTTGTCTTCCCCCTCAGCCCAATAGGCCACGCCACGGTTCATGTTGACGCTGTTGCGGTGCCATGTCTTGTTGGCTACAGAATCTGCGGGGTTGAATGTCCACAATTCTTTTCCGGTGCGGGCATTGATGGCAAAGAGTTTCAATTTGGGTGATACGCCAAACATCACCGAATCGATAATGATCGGATTGCATTCCATGGCACCAAAGCGTGTTTGGTCCTTGTTTTCAGTATGATAAATCCAGGCTATTTCCAGGTGCTGGATGTTGCTGGTATCAATTTGTTTGATGGAAGAATAGTGCAGGTTTTCCTTTCCGCCACCAGTAACCCTCCAATCGGTATAGGATTTGTGCAGGCCCGTTGAAATACAACCGAGCAGTACAATGCAAAGGAGCAAGGCAATGGAAAGATAATTTTTGATCATGCCCATGGGATGAGGGTTGTGGTCATCAAAAATAGAGATTATTGGGGGATGGCCAATACCCAGCAGTAAGCAAATGCTTATCTTCAGTAAGGTCAACGACACAGTGTTCAGGGTGGTGATGAAGGATTGATGGACAATCAGCAAGGTTGTTGACTTAGTGATTAAATCATTTGATACAATAAAACATGGAAAACAAAAGACGCCAATTTTTAAAAACCACCTCTATTGCAGCTGCCTCAGCATTGCTCATGCCTTCAGCCATGAATGCAATGACAAATTATTCAAAAAAAATTCGCATCCTGATTTGGGATGAAAGATCCGATGCCGAAAAGGAAGCCTATGACAATTTTCTGGGAAACTGCATAGCAGATCAGTTGAAAAAGAATCCGGCGTTTACGGTTGTCTCTTCAGGATTGAATGAACCTGAGCAAGGTATTTCAGAACGTCTACTCAACGAAACGGACGTGTTGATCTGGTGGGGTCATGTAAAGCAAGCAGAAATATCAACTGAAAAAGGAAAGGATATTGTTGAAAGAATCAAGTCGGGAAAACTGTCCTTCATTGCACTACATTCAGCGCATTGGGCAACACCGTTTGTTCAGGCAATGAATGAGATTGCCAAAATCAGGGTATTGGCAGACGGCAGCATAAAAGAGGAAGACGTCAAGTTTGTAGCTCCGGCAAAACAGTATACCATTCCCAAAAACGATACACGCATCACGCCATATGTGATTGAGCGGAAGTTTCCAGATGGACACAAGACCGCAACCGTTCATCTTCCCATTTGTTGTTTCCCCTCAGTTCGAAATGACGGGAAACCCAGCGCTGTAAATGTGTTGATCCCCAACCATCCCATCATGAAAGGGCTGCCAAAGAGCTTCAAGATACCGCAAACTGAAATGTATGACGAACCTTTTCATGTGCCCGAACCAGATCAAATTCTGTTTGAAGAAACCTGGGAAAAAGGAGAATGGTTCCGTTCGGGGATGCTCTGGAACCTTGGGAAAGGAAAGGTTTTTTACTTCAGGCCAGGGCATGAAACATTTCCCGTATTCAAAGAGGAAAAAGTCATTCAGATCTTGTCGAATGCAGCGAAGTGGATGGGGTCAGGTACGAAGTAATGATTGGTTAATCAATTATATCCTTCAACCATAATTCCACGCAATGTTTACCCAAATGCTGCATGAACTCAAGAATTAATCGTTGGTATTTCCGCCCAAACCAATTTGTCTAAACCAGGAAATATAGTGTTCAATTTGGGAGGAAAGATAATATGGAAGGCTAAGTAGTTTATATTTTTTCCCGTTTGGCGTAAATGCATCGGTTATACTTACTTCTCCAGCATACAATCGGATGCCCATATCATGAGGAGCAATGTCCATGAAACCATGCAAAGATTTTAAGGTTCCTTCCTTGCCTGACTTGACTTCTATGGGAATGATCAACCCTTCGTATGGATATATATAATCCACTTCGGCAGTAGATCCCTTGTTTTCTCTTACCCAAAACTGCAAAGCACTCAGTGCGCTGAATTGAGGTGCCAATAATTCCTGACCTGTAAGATGCTCTATCATTGTTCCCTGATAAATGCTGTTCAAATCTTTTGTGCCTATAATATCTCTCTGCAATCCAACATAGTAGTTTAATAATCCTGTATCTAAAATCTGAAGGCGCGGAGACTTTTTTAAGTCAGGAACAATCGGCAGTGTGGCTGTAGTACTGGGGTAATTCAGTTGTAGCAACAAAGCTTTTTCCAACGTTCGCAATGCCTCTCCCATTTCTCGGGATTTGTAGGCAGAATTTCCAAAACCTTCAAATTTTATTCTCTTGCCAGCCTGTGAAAATGAAGCTTGAATACAATGACGGATGTGTTGTATTTGTGCATTGCTTGATGCATACTTTTCTACATCTTGTAAATAGCCATTGATCAGTGCATCATAGACGGGGGCTAATGCAACAAGATCCTTGTGTTTTGCATAATGTTCCACCACTTCAGGCATCCCCCCGATCAAAGCATATTTGTGAAATAATCCCAGGAGTTTTGTATGTGCATATTTTGATAGAGGAATTTGGGTCAATTCCTTCAGGGAAGCTGTTTCTCCAAGGGCAGAGAGAAATTCGGGAAACGAAACAGGTCTGATTACCATGTATTCAACCCGGCCAATAGGAAAACTGATGTTCTTATCGAACAATGTCTCCAACATGCTTCCTGCGGCGATAACTGAAATTTCAGGGACAGACTCGTAAAAATAGCGGAGTATGTTTAATGCCTTGGGTACTTCCTGAATTTCATCGATGAAGATCAGTGTTTTGCTTCTCTGGGCAAGTGTCTTGTTTTTTAAAAAGAACAATGCACCTACCAAATTTTCAATGGACGAGAATTCCTCAAATGGCTCCTTGTCTTCCTTCAGCTCCAGGTTCAAATAGATATACTGTGCGTACTGTTTGCCAAATTCATTTACCAGGGTTGTTTTTCCAACCTGCCTGGCACCCCTTATGACAAGTGGCTTCCGGTTGTCCTTGATGGCCCATTTTTCCAGTTCATGTAACAACTGACGTTTAAACATGTAACAAAGTTAGGGTAGAATTTAAATATTTATGTAACAAAGTAGGGGTAAAATATCAATTAAAATGTATTAAAAATGGGGTAATTCCCTAAAAATAATGATTTAAGTCTGTTTTCATGGCTCAGACTGGTTACAGATGAGAAGAACTTGTTTGAGCAACTATTCATTTTGCATATTCGGATGTGCAGACTTTATTCAAAATGCACATTCGGATGTGCAAAAATAAAAATAGATGTATAGTAAATTGATAATTAAGTACTTATAGAAATATTTTTTAGCGGGATGCGGGGACAGCACCCAAATCCCTGCAAGCTTGTCGAAAAAAATTCGAGGCACTTCAATTGTCCACCTTTGCAGAAACAAAACCAAATCATATGCAAACAAACACAATGACCGAAGTACAAGTGCTGGGATTCGTAAAGGAAGAAGGCATCTGGTATGCCGACCTTCCGCAGTTTCTTGAGCAGGGCCTGGG
>JBIJAE010000058.1:0-7791 GCA_044345895.1 Chitinophagaceae bacterium | reverse complement strand
ATGGGCAACTGGTTTCTGACAACATCAAAATATTCAAGCCGCCTTACCAGGGTGGAGATTTTGAAATCATCGGCCCCAAAGAGGTCTGTGAAAAATGGAACATCAAAGACGTTTCGCAGGTAATAGATATCCTGGCCATGATGGGCGATGCCGTAGACAATATTCCGGGCATCCCGGGTGTTGGAGAAAAGACTGCCGCCAAGCTGCTGGCGGAATATGGCACTGTTGAAAATGTGCTGGACAATGCAGACCAGCTCAAAGGTGCACTGGGTGAAAAAGTGAGGCAGGGAAAGGACCTGGCCATCATGAGCAAAAAACTGGCCACCATCATCACCACGGTTCCCGTTGAGTTCCATGAAGAAAACTTCAAGGTTACCGAACCCAACAAGGAAGCGCTTTTGGACATCTTCAGTGAGTTGGAATTCAGGACCATTGGAAAAAGAATCCTGGGTGAAGACATTCCCGTTGCGGGCCCAGTTGAAAAAGGAACCACAGTGCAGGGAGATCTTTTTGGAGGCAGTGGCACAACAGTTGCCAGCACAAACCATGCCGTTGCAGCAGAAGAAGAAAGCAATACAACCCTCTCTGCAGACAGGAACATCAACAACACGCCTCACAGCTATGACCTTGTTGACAGCCCCTCAATAATTGAAGCCCTGATTGCTTCACTCGAAAAAGAAAAAGAGATCTGCTTTGATACCGAAACCACCGGGTTGGATGCCAACCAGGCCGATATCGTGGGCATCAGTTTTTCCATCAAACCGGGCACGGGTTGTTATGTTCCCTGCCCCGATACCAGAGACAAAACCAAGTCCTTCCTCCTGCAGTTCAACCGCCTTTTTGAAGATGCTTCCAAGGTATGGATTGGCCAGAACATCAAGTACGACCTCCTGATCCTCAAGAACCACGGTATTGAGTTGAAGGGAAATATTTTTGATACCATGCTGGCACATTATGTGATCGATCCCGAAGGGAAAAGAAGCATGGACCTGCTCAGCGCAAAATACCTGGGTTACGAGCCCGTCCACATTGAAGAATTGATTGGAAAAAAAGGGAAGGGACAGGGGAGCATGCGGGATGTGGAGGTTGAAAAAATCAAGGAGTACGCCAGTGAAGACGCAGACATCACCCTTCAACTCAAAAATATTTTTGAGCCACAGCTCAAAGAGAAAGCAGTCGAGAAAGTTTTTTACGAAGTGGAAAATCCGCTGGTAAAAGTGCTTACAGACATGGAATACGAAGGGGTCAGGGTGGACGTTGATTTCCTGAATGAATATTCAAAAACCCTTGAAAAAGAAGCCAAGATTGCGGAAGAGTCTGTTTATGCCACCGCTGGGGTGCGCTTCAACCTTGCTTCCCCCAAGCAGTTGGGTGAAGTGTTGTTTGAGAAACTGATGCTGGATCCAAAAGCGAAAAAAACCAAAACCGGCCAATACCAAACGGGTGAGGATGTGCTGCAAAAATTGGCCAACCAGTTTCCGATTGTAGACGATATCCTTGCCTTCAGGGAGCTTACCAAACTGAGGTCTACTTATGTGGATGCCCTGCCGCAACTGATCAACCCCAATACCGGAAGGGTGCACACCACTTATGGACAGGCCGTGGCCGTAACGGGCAGGTTGGCCAGCAACAACCCCAACCTCCAGAACATTCCCGTCCGCAGCGACAGGGGCAAGGAGATCAGAAAAGCATTCACTGCCAGAGACAAAGACCATGTGCTGGTGTCTGCTGACTATTCGCAAATTGAACTGCGGATTGTGGCTGCCATCAGCGGAGACCCCAACATGTGCGAGGCATTCCGCTCCGGAAAAGACATCCATACGGCAACAGCAGCAAAAGTATACGGCATCAACGAAGAAGAAGTAACCAAGGAAATGCGGTACAAAGCCAAAAGCGTGAACTTCGGCATCATTTATGGACAGGGCGCTTTCGGGCTGGCCGAAAACCTTGGCATCAGCCGAACTGAAGCCAAAACCATCATCGACAATTACAAGAAAGAATTTCCGGGCATCAACCAATACATGGAATCAACCATCCAGTTTGCAAAAGACAACGGCTATGTGGAAACCCTGATGGGAAGGAAGCGCTGGCTCCGCGACATCAACTCGTCGAACTTCACCGTGCGCGGATTTGCAGAACGCAATGCCATCAACTCACCCATACAGGGAACTGCTGCAGACATGATCAAACTGGCGATGATCAAGGTACACCATGCCATCAAAAAAGAAGGATTCAAAAGCAGGATGATCCTTCAAGTGCATGATGAATTGATTTTCGATGCGTTGAGGTCTGAAGCAGAGGCCCTGAAAGCCTGTATCCTCGAGAACATGGAATCGGCCCTGCCCCTTCCCAACAATGTTCCGGTAATTGCAGAGGCTGGGATTGGAGACAACTGGCTGGCAGCACATTAATCAAGGTTTACCATAAAGACGCAAAACAGCAGCATGATCAATCGTTTTTTCATCCTGGTTTTCAAACTCCGCGGCTGGACAATCGTGGGCACTGTTCCTCCGGAAATCAAGAAAGCCGTGGTGATCGCTGCTCCGCATACCTCCAACTGGGATTTCATTTATGCAATGGCCATTTTCAGGCTCTGTCATTTGAAGGTCCGCTACCTGATCAAAAAAGAGCTCAATTTTTTCCCACTGAGCATCGTGCTGAAAAATACCGGGGCCATCCCAGTAGACAGGGGCAAAAAACACAACCTCACCGAGGATGTCATTGCCCGGTTCAAGGCGGCAGATGAATTGTTCATCACCATTGCGGCTGAAGGCACAAGGAAAAGGGTTGATAAATGGAGATCTGGATTTTACCACGCCGCGTTGGGTGCCGATGTTCCGGTATTGCCAGGCTATCTTGATTACAAGCGAAAAGAAGGCGGTTTTGGCGCACCCATTTACCTGACAGGCAACAAGGCTGAAGACATGGCCAAATTCAGGGCTTTTTATGCAGACAAGACGGGCAAATTTCCTGCCTTGTTCAACCTGGATGCAATACGGCTCGATTGAACGAATGCGCCGTACATTTGTAATCAGCAATCATGAACACAGAGAATTATTTTAGGACCTTGACCATCATTGGAGGCCGCTATTTCATTTTAGCCGGACTCGCTTTCGTGTTGTTCTACATCATTTTCAAAAAAGTACTTGCACACAAAAAGATTCAGCAGCGCTATCCAAAAACTGCAGACTATCTCAGAGAAATAGGATATTCAATCCTGACATTGTCCATATTCGGCTTCGTGCCGGTGTTTTTCATTTACAATCCGGCGATCTCAAAATATACCTCGCTATACCAGAGTATTGATGAACATGGTTGGTTCTATTTCTGGGCCGCCTTCCCCATCATGCTCTTCATGCACGACACTTATTTTTACTGGATGCACCGCATGATGCACCAAAAACACTTGTTCAGGCTTTTTCACCTGATTCACCACAAGTCTACCAATCCATCCCCCTGGGCAGCCTATGCCTTCCACCCGCTGGAGGCCATCGTTGAAGCCGGTATCCTGGTAGTTTTCCTTTTTACCATTCCCATCCATAAATTTCATTTGCTGATCTTTTTCTTTTTCATGATCGTTTACAATATTTACGGACACCTGGGCTGGGAACTTTACCCCAAGAATTTTCACAAAACCTGGATAGGAAGATGGATCAACACTTCCGTTTGCCACAACCAGCACCACCAGTATTTCAAGGGCAATTACAGCCTTTATTTCCTGTTCTGGGACCGTTGGATGGGAACCCTGAGAGAGGATTATGATGCACAGTATGAAAAAGTGAAAGCCCAATGAAACCCAAAATCATTTATTGTTACGATGCCTATTGCGGATGGTGTTACGGATTCAGCCCTGTGATCAAGGAACTTTGGCTAAAGCACAGGGAGCAGTTCGATTTTGAAACGATTTCCGGTGGGATGATTCCTGTTGAAGCCACAAAACACATTGGCACCATTGCGGAATACATCCAGGGCGCCTACCAAACCGTAGAACAGACAACCGGCGTGAAATTTGGCAAGGACTACCTCTGGCACATCTTCAATCCGGACGAGAGCGATTGGTACCCCAACTCAGAAATGGCCGCCATTGCAATGGCCATTTTCAGGGAACTCTATCCTGACCAAACCATCGCATTTGCATCAGACCTTCAGTATGCTCTTTATGAAGAAGGAAGAGACCTCACAGACAAGGAGGCCTATCGGCACTTACTAGAACAATACGATATCGATGCTGAAGTCTTTTATCAAAAACTGGGCAGTGAAGCTTACAAAGAGAAAGCCTATTATGACTTTAGCCTGATCAAACAATTGAGGGTAAATGGCTTCCCTACCGTATTCCTTCAACTGGATGAATCCAAGCTCTACATGATCTCCAGAGGATTCAGCACCCTGGAGGCTGTGGAGCAGCGGATGAACAAGATCCTGGCCGAAAACAATATTCAGTAAAATGGTCGTAACTTTGCCGCCATTAAACAGTGGACATGGAATACAACAAGCTCATATCAGTAACAGGATTTTCAGGACTTTTTGAACTCGTAACCAGCAAGACTGACGGTGCCATCGTTCGTTCACTGGAAGACAATACAACCAAATTTGTTTCAAGCAGGGTGCACCAGTTCTCTCACCTGGAATCAATTGAGGTGTATACCACAGATGAAAATGTAAACCTTGCAGATATTTTCAAGGCAATGGACGCTTCTGCTGAAGCCCTTCCTTCTGAAAAGGACAACAAGGCCGTAAAAAGCTATTTCGAAAAAGTATTCCCTTCCATGGATTTCGAAAGGGTGTACAGCAGCGACATGAAAAAAATGGTCCGCTGGTTTGGCGTCATCAAGCAACAGAACATCGAAATCGTCCTCACCGAAATGGATGAGGAAGAAGAAGAAGGCAACGAGGGTTAATATCCTTCCAAAAACACATACCATGCAATACAGCGCCGATATTCAGAAACTGAAGCACAGTTTCCTGCCCGAGCATTTCAGCCTGATAGACTGGGCTACGCTTGAGCCTTATTTCATTCAGTTGCAAAACAGGGAAATCAACTCAAGCGAAGACCTGGAACAGTGGTTGAAAGACATGAGTGAGATGGAGGCGTTCATCAGCGAAGATGCTTGCTGGAGACAGGTGCGCATGACCTGTGATACCGAAAACAAAACGCTGGAAGAGGCTTTCAATTTCTTCTTCATGGAGATCCAGCCGAAGATCCAGCCCTATGCTGATATCCTCAACAAAAAGTTGGTTGAATGCCCTTTTACGAATGGGCTGGACCAGGAAAAATATTTCACCTACCTCCGCTCTGTTAAAAAAAGCATCGATCTTTTCCGCGAAGCCAATATACCCTTGCAGGCTGAAGCGGCCGTATTGCAACAACAATATGGCAGCATTGCAGGCAAGATGATGATTGAACAGGATGGACAGGAATACACCTTGCAACAGGCAGGAAAATTCCTTGAAAGCGAAGACAGGAGCATCCGTGAAACGGTGTACAAGAAAATTTCGGAAAGAAGGCTGGCAGACAAAGAACCATTGAACGAGTTGTTCAGCAAATTGGTTGCCCTCAGGCACCAGGTTGCCCTCAACGCTGGCTTCAGCAATTACCGTGATTACAAATTCGCGGAGATGGGTCGTTTCGATTATACCCCCGCATCCTGCTTTCAGTTTCACGAGGCCGTCAAAAAAGAAGTAGTCCCCCTGGTCAACCAGATTTACCGTGAACAACAACAAAGACTGGGACTCGACAGCATGCGCCCATGGGATACTGAAGCTGAACCCGCCGGCATTGAGCCACTGCGTCCGTTCACAGATGGGCGCGACCTGCTCGATAAATCCATCCAATGCCTGGATGCACTGAATCCTTTTTTTGGAGACTGCCTCAGGAAAATGGATGCACTCAATCACCTTGACCTGGACAGCAGAAAAGGCAAGGCTCCAGGTGGATACAACATGCCGCTGGCAGAAAGCGGTGCGCCCTTCATTTTCATGAATGCGGCTTCACAGATGTCTGACCTCACCACCATGGTACACGAAGGTGGTCATGCCATCCATTCGTTCCTGGCACATGGGCTTGAGCTCACGGGCTTCAAGGAATACCCAACAGAAATGGCTGAAGTGGCGAGCATGTCGATGGAGCTGTTCACCATGGACCATTGGGATGTTTTCTTCGATAATGAAGAAGAAATGAAAAGGGCCAAGCGCCACCAGCTTGAAAGGGTGATCACCATCTTCCCCTGGATTGCTACCATCGACAAATTCCAGCACTGGGTTTATGAAAACCCAACCCATACCATTGAGGAAAGAAAAGAAAACTGGCTGAGGATTCTGAATGAGTTTGCCAGCACTGCCATCGATTACAGTGGGCTCGAGGCCTTCAGGTCTTACAACTGGCAGCGACAACTTCACCTGTTTGAAGTGCCTTTCTATTATATCGAATATGGAATTGCCCAACTTGGCGCCATTGGTATGTGGAAACAATACAGGGACAACCCTGAAAAAGCCCTCGAAAATTACATGAAAGGATTGAGCCTGGGCGGAACCAAAACGCTTCCTGAGTTGTATGCGGCTGCCGGAATTGATTTTGACTTCTCTCCTGAAAAGATAAGCGAACTGATGATCTTCGTCAAAAACGAACTGGAAAAACTTTAAACCCTACTACTTTTATGGTATGGCCGAAATTAGCGCACTGATTTACTGCAAGTTATCTTTGTGGTGCTACTAATCAGAGCCTTAACGAAATGTCCCGGTGTTTTTACACTGGGACTTTTTTTATTTACAGGATTTGCAGATGCCGTTCACTACCATGTTGATCTCTTTCATGGTATAGCCCCTGGGTAGGTTGACCGGCGGGATGTTCACATCGTCCAGGCAAACTGTTTTACCGCACTGGTCGCACCTGAAATGCACATGGTTGTCGTGATGGTGCCCCGTGGTGATGCAGGCTTCGTTGCAAAGCGCATACCTGACCATGTTGTCTGTAGAAGGAATGTTGTGGATGATGCCCTTTTCAAGAAATGTCTGAAGCGTTCGGTAAATCGTAACGCGGTCGTACTGGTCAGCACATTTTGTTTCAATGTCTTGATGGGCCAATGCATTGTCGGCAGCCAAAAAGATGTCAAGTATCCGCTTTCTGCTCGCCGTTACACTGAGCGCGCTGTTCTTCAGTATTTCTTCTCCTTGCTTTTTCACCTTATTCCTTGATCAGGGTTTTGATGTCTGTCGTCAGCTGGTCCACCTCTTCTTTTTTGATGCCATCATACACACCACGCACGCGTCCCTGTCTATCAACGAGGGTAAAAAACTGTGTATGCAGAAACTGCTCATCAATGTTTTTGGTGCTGTTCTTGGGGTCGTCCAGCAGGTAGCTTTCACGGGCGGTTTGGTAAAGCTTGTCTTTGCTGCCAGTCAGGAACCACCAATTGGAAACATCGGCACCCAGCGAATCTGCATAATGCCTCAATACCGGCAATGAATCCGTTTCTGGGTTTACCGTATGCGAAACAATCAGAAAATTGCTGTCCGTTTTGAATTGTTCATAGATGGCCTTCATGTTCTTGTTCATCTTCGGACAAATGCCCTTGCAGGTGGTGAAAAAATACTCCGCCACATATATCCTGTTGCGGATGTCTTTCTGTGAGGCCATGGCGCTGTCCTGTCGAAGGAACTCAAAAGGCTGAACCGTATTCAACACCGGCAATTTCACCTCCTCAAAATCCGTGTACTTGACCATGGCATAATAAAATCCGCCCAGGAGCAGTCCAAAAAATACCAGATAGCTTATCGCCTTTTTACTCATAATCA
>JBIJAE010000003.1:0-27852 GCA_044345895.1 Chitinophagaceae bacterium | reverse complement strand
AATTTCTTCTGTACTATTGGTAGCCGCCCTATAGATGAAATAAGGTGGCATACCTGCTGAGCTAAGGGTAATTACATTATCCTTGATCAAGGCAATGTTTAAACTCATCCTTAATATCCCTAAATCCACTTTTTTCACTACCCGGTTTAACTCGTGTAGCATATCCTTAGGGCTCATCTGAGGTAAACCGATGATACCAGCCTTTGTAATTGACACCAGCATGCCAGAAGGTGTGCCATGACCCGTTGCATCACCACAAATTGCATAAAGCGAACCGTCAGGTTGTTCAAAAAAGTCATAATAATCTCCACCCACCTCGGTAGATGTTCTCAAATATCCAGCAATATCCAGGTTTTTAATCACCGGTAGGGTTTTGGGCAATAGGCGATTTTGTAAATCCTTCGCCGCAGCCAATTCTGAATTTTTACGCTCATTTTCAGCTTTTAAAAAGGATTTTTTTGCTTGATACTTTCCAAATTGTATAAAACACAAAACCAGTGTCAGTAAATACAAGCCGTATGCCCAAATGGTGCGATACCATGGGGGCAGGATTGTAAAAGACATTGTGGTTTCTCTGCTTTCATTGCCACTGGCGTCCATTGCCCTTACATGAAGCGTATATTTCCCCTCATGAAGATTGGTATATTCTTTTTTTGCATCTTTTGTATAAGCGCCCCATCCTTTGTCTTGTCCTTGCAACCAATAGCTAAATAGAATTTTTTCTTCGTTTCCAAAAATGGGATACGCCACCTCGAAAGTAAATTGATTTTGACGAAATGGAACTTCTTGGTTTCTTAAAGCAATTGCCGAATCCTGGTAATAAACCGCAGTTATCAAGGCCCCATATGTTGAATTTTTCTTTTTCAACGCCAAGGATGGAATGTATCTGAATAATTTTTCATCCTGAGACCCCAACCACACAACCTCATTGTCTCCCTTTCCTTCTGCAAATATTCTTGAAGATAACTCAGACATGTTAACCTTCTCAAATGGAAATTTTGTTATGCTGGGCTGGTTTTTTTCTCCAATATTAAGCGTGTACAATCCGTTGAGTGTATAAAACCAGTTGGCGCCTGACTCGCTATTATAGGTAATTGAAAACACCCCATCTTTTACTAGACTATCTAAAGACCAGCCCGCATACGTTAACCTGTTGCTTTTAAAATTCACGGCATAAAAATGATATGAAGAGTCATAGCCGTAATATTTGCTTGTACCAGCTTGAAAAAATCGAATGGCTTTATTGTTTCCAAATCTTTTATCTACAACCATTTCGTTAAAGCTTCCTGTTCCATCAACGCTATACTTGTATGAAACAGGACCATTCGTTGTGTTTAAGATGAGAAATCCCGGCTCTGGTTCAGTAAAACCACTGATATAGGTTTGTATATTATTGGGGATTGTCTTTTCACTCCAGCGCCCTTTATCATATTCATGCAGCGT
Organism: Chitinophagaceae bacterium; assembly: GCA_044345895.1. Lineage (GTDB taxonomy): Bacteria > Bacteroidota > Bacteroidia > Chitinophagales > Chitinophagaceae > Pollutibacter. The sequence continues at coordinate 26,409 of JBIJAE010000003.1, read as the reverse complement.
CAAACCTTTGCCTGATGAAAAAAGCAGCTTTTTGTTAAGTTTGCTTTGTCGAGATGCACTTGTATAATATTGTGTCTTGATGATATACGTCTTACCAGCTTTTGTGTATTTTATGTTGTAATTATTTGTTGTTATCAACATATCATCAAACAAAGACAAATCAGATCCAGCCTCATCTACTCCTTGTGGTTTAAAGCCAACAGAACCAAAATTATCTTTGGGTGGTATTAGCTCATACAAATCGGTGCCTGTTTTTACAAAAAAACGCCCCCCCATCCTTAACATTCCACCAACACCTCCAAACAAGCCATTCGTCGTTGTGAAATAAGTGAGCGATTGGTCGGTTGTAACTACAGACGCGCCATTACTCGCAACCCAAATATCATTACTTCTGTCTTCAAATATATCTGCCACATAGTTTGATCCCAATCCAACAGAAGTATTTATAATTCTTTTTAATTCAAGGTTTTGGTCAATCAAAATGAGACCATATTTTGTAGTACCAACAGCAATTAATCCATTGCGTAAGACTGTATTGCTGAGGTATACTTCTCCCTCAATAATTAACTTATCTAGTTGGGGGGTTTTTGCTTTTTCAAAACTCCCATCTTTTTTGAGTAACCAGAAACCTATATTTCTGGATGCCATTAGAATACTTCCGTTATCCAGTTGATACATAGACTCTACCCTGTTGTTTGCCCACAAGGCAGAACCATTTATGAACCTAAACTCATTGCCAATCAGCTCAAGCAAGCCGACCCCCCATTGACGGACAAAAACCCTGTTGCCAACCTTGTGCATGATGTGAATGCTGGGGTTAAAATGCCACGCTCTGAGAAGTTTATTATCATGGTATTTATAAACAGCACTATCTGTTTGAAAAAAAATAGTGTCTTTTAGAATGGCAGAACTCCAAACACGACTAGAAACCTTATCCTTTTCTGCCAATGAGTTTGACAAAGAAACATACTCATATTGATCTGCGTAATTTTTCTTTAGATATCCAAAATTGAAATTTGATGCCAAATAAATATTTCCCTTTGAGTCCGTCCGGATTTTTCTGCCCTCTTCTCCATAAGGCAAACCCTTTAGATTAATTTTTTTGACGCGCTTCCCATCATAAAGTGCAATCCCATTCAAGTGATTGCCTATCAACACAATACCATTTGTGTCTTGTGCTACTGTCCAATTGACGCCCCTGCCATTTAAAAAATCCCGGGAATAATTTTTTATGAAAAAGTTTCCCATTTCCATTGGATTGCTTTGGGAAGTTGCAACACCCCAAGAAAAAAGCAAAAAGATCAACAATGATATATGTGTCTTTTTCATCTTACTCATTTATTTTTTTGATTACAGGGTTTTTGGTGTCATCCGGGTTTTTTTCACCATAAAGCCACATGTCAACAGCAGCAACCGGTTCATTTTTAACACACCGTGCATCTTTGAAGCCGTTTTTTTGTATTATTTCCTGCACCTGTTTATGGTCGAATACGTCGCCATTGGCATTGGGGGCTTCTGGTAAACCACCTGATGCGTTAGGCTCAAACTTTTTAACACCATAGCCATCATACCGATTCATACCCCCTTGCGCGCCTGCCCATATATATCCCCAATGGTCCTGCATGACCATGTAGGCAGAGCTTTGTGAGAGTCCCTGTGCTGTGCTAATACTTTGAAACTTAAAATCGGATGGTGGTTTAGCAAAACAAAAAAATGTTTGCCATAGCAAAATTAAGCAGGTGGTCAGCCGCATGTAAGGATATTTGGATATTGGAAATTACTAAAATATTTTTTATTCTTTAAAACAGAAGAATAAAAGGTCCAAATATTAATATGCAATTTTCCTAAGCTATATCCTTATACCAATAAAAAATGATCTCCATCCTTCCAGAACGGAAGCCTGGTGCGCACTTCGTCGAGCTGGGACTTTTCCAGTATGGTGGTATGTATATCCTCTTCTTTTGATTTGTGGTAGAGGATTTGCCCCAGCGGGTCGATGACCATGCTGTCTCCGCTGTGGTAAAGGCCGTTACCATCATTTCCAACCCGGTTTACACCCACAACAAAGCACTGGTTTTCTATGGCCCGGGCTTGTAGCAGGGTTTTCCAGTGGTGGATGCGTCTTTCGGGCCAGTTGGCCACATTGATCATCAGGTCGTACTCGGGCGCGGGTTCTTTTTCCGGATCAACGAAGGCTTGTTGCCTGGCCCATACCGGAAACCTGAGGTCATAACAGATTTGAAGGTTGATTTTCCAGCCCCCAACCGAAGCGATGGTCCTTTTGTTGCCAGGTGCATAGTGTTGGTCTTCGCCGCCAGGGGAAAAACAATGTCGTTTGTCATAATGCCCATGCTGTCCATTGGGCAGCATCCAGATAAACCTGTTATAATATTCGCCCTCTTCCTCTATGCTCAGGCTTCCTGCAAGGATGATTCCTTTTTCGCGGGCAATATTCCTCATCCAGGAGATGGTTTCTCCGTCCATTTTTTCTGCCATCAACTCTGGTTTCATGGTAAATCCAGTGGAGAACATTTCTGGCAAAACCACGATATTGGTCTTTTCCCTGATGCCCTTGATTTTGTTGGCCAGCATCTCCAGGTTGGCCTTCTTGTTTTCCCAGTGCAAATCAGTCTGTACTGTTGTTACGATCAGCTTGTCCATCCAAAAACAGTTTGAGTTTTTTTGAAACAATATCGTTTTCAAAACCCCGCATCAATAGGTATTGCCGGGTTTTGGATTGTTTTACAAATACCGTATTTCCGGGGCCCCTCAAAGATGTCCACTTTTTTTCAATCAGCTTCATCAATGTTTTTTCATAAGCTGGCAGATCAATCTCTTCCCTCAAGGCCTTGCTGATGCTGTAGGAGGATACCTGCCTTTTTTTCAGCTCCATTTCAATCTTCTTTCTGCCCCACTGTTTGATCCTGAATTTTCCGCCCACAAATGCTGCTGCGAACCGCTCCTCGTTCAAAAAATTCTCCTCAATCAGCTTGGACATGAGCAGGTTGGCGTCTGCCCAGGCAATACCATAGCCAGAGAGCTTCATCTTTACCTCCTGGTGCGATCTTTCCTGAAAGGCACAAAATTGCCGAATCTTTGCATAGGCCTGTTCGGGCGTCAAAACCTTTCTTTTAAAGCCGTATTCCTCCATTGTTGGCAATTTAATCATTAACAAACGTCCCCTGGGTGGTTTTCAACATTATTCAGGGTTTTTTTACCCAAAATGTCAGAAAATTTTGACCGCTTTATACGCCGGTTGCGACTATATTTGCCTGATACAAAAAGGACAGAATATGAAATTTATTGTTTCTTCATCGGCGCTCCTCAAGCAGCTTCAGCAGATCAATGGTGTTATTGGCTCAAACAATGTTTTGCCGATCCTTGAGGATTTCCTTTTTGAAATTGAAACCAACAAACTGACGGTTGTTGCCACTGACCTTGAAACCGTTATGAAGATCCACCTTGATATTGAGGCGAAAGACAGCGGCCGCGTTTGTATTCCGGCAAAGATCCTGATGGACTCACTCAAGAACCTTCCTAATCAGCCATTGACTTTTGATATCGACAAGAATTTTGGTATCGAAATCACCAGCGACAATGGTAAGTACAAGGTAATGGGAGAGAACCCGGACAATTTCCCCAAAGAACCTCCTGCAGACGAAACCTCTGCTTTTACCATGACCAGCCATGCTTTGTTGACGGCTATCAACAAATCAATTTTTGCGGTCAGCAACGATGACCTTCGTCCGGCAATGACGGGTGTGTTTTTTGAACTGGAAAAAAATGGCATCACCGCTGTTGCTACAGATGCACACAGGCTGGTGCGCTACAAAATAAAAGACGTGCAGTGTCCAAGGACAGACAACTTCATCGTTCCCAAGAAACCATTGAACCTGCTGAAGAGCTCTTTGCCAGACAACGAAGATGAGATCTCCGTATCATACAACAGCAACCATCTTTTTGTAACACATGGCACGGTTGAGCTTTCTTGCCGACTGTTGGATGCCCGTTTTCCTGATTACAAGGTGGTAATTCCTGCAGAAAATCCTTACCGGATGACGATTTCGCGCCAGGACTTCCAGTCAGCCCTTCGCCGCGTGAGTATTTTCAGCAACAAAAGCACCAACCTGGTAACCTTGAGCATTTCTGGCAGCGAACTTCAGTTGCTTGCCCAGGATGTTGACTTCAGTTTCGAAGGAAACGAAAGGATGTCTTGTCAATACGACGGAGAAGACATCACCATTTCCTTCAATGCCCGCTTCCTGATTGAAATGCTTGGAAGCACCGACAGTGAAGAGGTTCGCCTAGAGCTGTCTACCCCTACAAAAGCCGGTTTGATCAAGCCTGTAGAACAAGAAGATAACGAGGATTTGCTGATGCTTGCCATGCCATTGATGTCTAACTAAAAAAACAATTGATATGGATGCGTTGATCTCCTATTTCAGCGATCTTGAAAAAAGACCCCTCGAGAGAGCGGGTTTTTTTATAGCCGGCATGGTCTTTTTGTGGATCATTGAAAATGCAGTGCCGCTGTTGCAGACCCATTACAAAAAAAGCAAGGGCCGGCATGCCGCCACCAACATCGCCTTCACGGCGATTCACTTCATCATCCACACACTGCTTGCCGGTGGGATTGTGTTCATTGCCGGCTGGACGAATGAGCACCAATTCGGATTGGTCCATTGGTTCAAGCTCGGCCCCTTGGCGCTGATCATCACCACCTGCCTGGTCCTTGATTTTTTTGCTGGATGGCTCTGTCATTTTGTGGAACACCAGGTGCCGCTTTTCTGGCGCTTTCACATCATCCACCATGCAGACAACAATGTGGATGTGACCACAGGCCTTCGTCACCACCCGCTGGAATCTGTTTGGCGTGGTGTCTTTTTCTATATCGGAATTTTTGTGGCTGGTGCGCCTATGTTTGCTGTTTTGCTTTACCAGACGGCCCTGGTTTTCATTACTGGTTTCACGCATGCCAACATCAGCCTACCCAAATGGCTTGACAAAACACTGAGCTGGTTCCTGGTTTCTCCCAACATGCACAAGGTGCACCACCACTGGAAACAACCCTATACCGACAGCAACTATGGTGCTGTGTTTTCTATCTGGGACAGGCTGTTGGGTACCTTCATGAAACTCGATCCTTCCAAGATTCGTTATGGCCTCGACCAATACTATCCAAACGAAAAGGATGAGGATTTTGTGCGCCTCCTCAAAAGACCATTTCAAAAATTAAAATAAGGGTGAAAAATATTGCCGTCATTCCCGCCCGCTTTGCGGCCAGTCGTTTTCCAGGAAAACTAATGCAAAGGATTGGTGAAAAAACCATCATCAGGATGGTCTATGAAAACGCTGTTGCCATGAACCTTTTTGATGAGGTCCTGGTTGTTACCGACAGCGATGAAATCATGAACGAAATTCTTTCTGCTGGCGGAACGGTAAAGAAAAGCATGAAAGATCACCAGAGTGGGAGCGATAGGATTGCAGAAGCCGTCGCATCAATTGATGTTGATGTGGTGGTGAACATTCAGGGGGATGAGCCCTTTGTTGAAAAAGAACCCCTGCAAGACCTGCTGAACTGCTTCAAAGACCCCAACGTAGCAGTTGCGTCCGTCATGAAACGTTTCGGAGAAGGTGATGAGCCAGAAAACCCCAACCAGGTAAAAGTGGTTTGCAACAAAAACAACGATGCGCTCTATTTCAGCCGTTCGCCCATTCCTTTTAAACGCAACCGCAGCGCAGATCTGCCTTATTTTAAACATGTTGGCGTCTATGCCTACAGAAAAGAAACCCTGCTCGGTTTCACCCAATGGCCCATGGGCGCACTTGAACAAACCGAAATGCTTGAGCAGTTGAGGTACCTGGAAAACGGCGTTGCCATCAGAATGGTGGAAACAAAAACAAGCAGCATTGGCATTGACACCCCCGAAGACCTTGAAAGGGCAAGGGTTGAGTACAAATCTTCGCTGAAGGGCTATTAGATCCTTTATTTTCTTTTGTACACAGGAACCGTACTGCAGGGTTCGCCGTACATGAGTGATTTGACCACCGGTAAAAGCTTGATGGATATTTCTGCGTATGCATACTCTGGCACGGGCTTATCTCCACAACCTTTTACAACAACACGCTTTCCTTCATAAACTGCTGGGTCAGCCTGTCTGATGTTTTGGATAAACACCTGTTTAAATGCCTCTTCCGGGGTTCCGGAGATGATTGATCTTGCTTTCCCGGAAAGCTTTGAAGCAACCAGCATATAGGCCCACATCGGAACAATGGCATCGGTTGAACAATAGACAGCAACATCCTGTCCCCCATAAACGCTCCAATCATGCTGGTCGAGGGCTTCCCTAAAATCTTTCTCCTTGAGCAACATTTCCATGAAAAGAAAGTTTTTCAGGTCAAATGCCACAGGTTGTTGGTCTGGGTAATATTTTTCAAGATCGATGGTAATCAAACCGCTTTCTGCAACCTTGTTTCTGATCTCTTCCATGGTGTAAAGTTACCCAAAATGCAGCAGCCACCCTTGGGGGTGGCTGTGCGTTTGTTTTCTCATGAGCAGTATGTTATCAGTATCCGGCGTCCCTTCTTTTATCAACGATTTTCATTGATTTTTTCAAAGACTCCATTGTGCTGTATCCTGCGAATTGCTTCATTTGTGACTCAAGGGCCTTCTTTTGACCAACAAAATCAATTGTTGAAGAAGGAAGAGCACCAACCTGATTCACTTTAATATAGTATACACCATTTTGACCGTCAATCACGTCTGATGTATTAGACAAGTTCTTTTTATTAAACGCTGCACCAATTACTTTTGTTTCAGAACCAAGGTTGGGAACAAAGGGATCAGCAAACCTGACCGTGTCTGTTCTACCGGTTGTTCCGCCGAGCAAAGCAGCCAGTTTGTCGAGGTTTTTCTCAGCTCCGGCTTTTTGGGCCACCATCTCTGCCTTTTTCTTGTTCCTGAGGGTTGGCTCTACCAATACCCTTGCAACCGTTGGGGGCTGAACGCCCTCTTTTATTTCATTGGTAACCATGGCTACCACATACTGGTCTTTGAGGTCAAAGGGCTCAGAAACGGCTCCTGTTTTGTTTTCAAATATCCATTTTACGATGGCCCTTGAAGAAAGTGGACCAGCGCTGTAGTCAAGTTCCTTGATGTTGTCGGCGGTCAGCTTGTTGATTTTCATCTTGGCAACAGTTTCATCGAAAGACTTCTGGTCCCTGCTGCTTCCTACAAACTGGGTGGCGGCAGAAGAAGCTGTAGCGTCTGTTTCTTCACTGGCAACAATCGGTTTTGCCAAATAGGCAACCTTATAGGCCTCTTCGAAATTTTTCTGGTTCAATACTTCAATGACATGGTAACCAAACTCGGTTTTCACCACCTCCATGCTTCCCTTGGGTTTGTTGAAAATGAAGTCAGCAAATTCCTTTGCCAGGTTCATGTCAACAGAAGAGAAATCATATTCACCGCCCTTGTCCTTGCTTCCCTGGTCATCGCTGAGGGTTGCTGCCAAAGCGCCAAAGTTTCCGCCAGCTTTGATCACGGCATAAATGCTATCGATGCTCTTTTTTGCCGCACTGTCGCTGCGCCTTTGCTGACCCGTTTGCGGATCAACAATTCCTACGAGGATATGCCTGCATTTTACAGAGTCGGGCATTGATTTTGATTGAATTTTTTTCGCGATCACATAGCTTCCGCCATCGAGGTAAGGACCAGCAACAGAACCAACGGGCAATGATATGATCGTATCCTTGGCGCCCATCTGGAGTTTTGACTTCAGCGCAAACCCATCAAAAAATGGAAGCGAAGTGTTGTTCCTTGTAACAAAGCTTTTGGCATCTGGCGCTGCATAAAATGCTGACTTCAGCTCATTGAGCTGGTTGTAAACCCTTGCGGAGTCTTGTGGTGTTGGGTTTGCGCTGAATGATACATAAGCAATGCTTTTCACATGCTCCTGCTTGAACTCATCCTTGTGTTTTGACACATAATCACTGATTTCGCTGTCGCTCACTTTAACAGTGCTGTCTGCGATTGTAGTATAAGGAATACCAACAAAAGATATTGAAGCAAAAGAAGCATTGTCTGCTGCCATTTTCTCCAGCATCCACTTGGGCACGTAAGAGGTTTGTGCAATGAGCGATGTATATTTCTGTGAGAGCAGGTTGATGCCAATGGGCTTGATCAATTGCTCTTCAATATTCAAGGCGTCTTCTGGCTTTGAGCTTTTTTTGACATTGGTGAACCAGTTTCTTGCAGCATTTACATCATATGCTCCGGTGTTTTTATCTGCAAACATTTGCTTGAACTCCTGTGGGGCATCATCAGAAAACAATACCGCTCCCAATTCTTTGGGGGTAACCGCCAATCCGAGCTTAGCCGCTTCTCCGTTGATCATTTCCTCCTGCACATATGAATTCCAAACGTTTTCAACAATCGTCTGGGTCATCATTTCATTGGTTTGCATGCCCTGTGAACGGTAGTTTTGTTCAACCATGTTTACCTTCTTGCTGAAATCCACCAATTCAACGTCTTTTCCGTTGATGGACCCCGCTGTTGTGGCCTGTCCGTCAAACATGCTTCCGCCTTTGCCAATAAAAGCATCCTGAACCAAAAAGCCAATCAAGCTGATCGCGATCATTGTGGTAAGCAACACTGCTGCCTTGTCCCTGATTTTCTGAATAATTGACATACTATATATATTATTATAAGAGTTGGCAAAAATAGGGTAAAAATGGTTATTAACAAATTGTGGAAAACGCGGCGGGGCGGAGATTTTTAAAGCGATTTTCGGCTGTTTCAAGGCTGTTCAGGGAAATTTTTTGGTTTTCCACACCCTTCTGTTGATATCCTGATTTTTATGTGGATTACTGCCCTTTTTTAGGATTTGATTTGTGGATTTTTTTGAACAAGTTGGGGCTTAAAGTTGAATTCAGTTGTTTTATGATTTTTTACAACATTTTACCCTTGGTTTATCCACAGGAATTTTTGGTTTTTATGGCTGTTGAAAAATATCAATCAGCAATTTTTAAAATGTGAATAGGTTTTGTTTTTATCAGGAGGGATAATGATTTTAATCATGTGCATAATTGTGAATTAATGTTAATTAATGTGATTATGAGGAGTATAAAATTTGAGAAAAAATAGTTTTGAACATTTCCACAACCCTAATAGTAATAGTGTCTTTTATAAATAATAGATAATTATAAATACTACAAGGGATATTAACATTCAAAAAGACCTGATAAAATGAATTGAATATTCAGTAATTTTCAACCGATGAAACAAATAAAGAATATCATTTTTGATCTGGGAGGAGTATTGATTGATTGGAACCCAGAATACATGTATAAAAAGATTATTACAGATGATCTTGAAAGGAAAGAATTTTTGGAAAACATTTGTACCATGGCCTGGAATGAAGAACAGGATGGTGGAAGAAGCATAAAAGAAGCCAACGATTTACTGTTGTCGTTATACCCTGATAAGAGCGATTATATCCTCGCATTTTATCAAAGGTGGGAAGAGATGCTCAATGGACCCATTGAGGGCACTGTTGAGGTTCTAAGGCAGCTTAAATCAAATAATCAACACCGTATCTATGCGCTTACCAACTGGAGTGCTGAAACGTTTCCTCGCGCTTTGGAATTATTTGATTTTCTCCATTGGTTTGATGGCAGAATAGTTTCTGGTGAAGAAAAAACAAGAAAACCATTTCAGGAAATTTATGATTTAACCTTGTCTCGTTTTGGATTGGATGCTGCTGAAACTTTATTTATTGACGATAACCTCAGAAATATCAAAGCTGCTGAAGATTGTGGTATACAATGCATTCATTTTCAATCTCCAGATATGTTGATCAATGAATTGAAAAAATTAGCTGTGATTTAATCAACTCAACAGTTGATAGGCTATAAAACTCAATAGATAAGCCAATCCGGTCATGTAAATCAATTGTATGATAGGCCATTTCCAGGAACCGGTTTCTCTTTTTACAACTGCCAAAGTACTCATGCATTGCATGGCCAGTAAATAAAAAATTAACAGTGAATAACCTGTAGCTGTTGTATATACCAAGGTGCCATCAGCTCTTTTGGCTGCATGCATTTTATTTCTCAGCGTTTCACTGTTTTCATCAGCATTTTCACCAACACTGTACAAGGTTGCCATCGTACCAACAAATACTTCTCTTGCTGCAAAAGAAGTAATCAAAGCGATGCCTATTTTCCAATCATATCCCAATGGTCTGATAACAGGTTCTATGCTACGACCCATGATTCCAGCATATGAATTTTCAAGCAATGCAGATGATTTTTCTGCTTGGTATGTGTTTTCATTAACAGGATCATTTTTGATCAGTATTGCATATTTTTCTTCAATTTTATTTCTTTTTTCTGTTGGACCAAAGGAACTAAATGCCCATAAAACCAAAGATATAATCATGATTACTTTACCAGCATCAAAAACAAAAACCTTGGCTTTTTCAACCATGGTATAAATGATGTTTTTCCAACGGGGTTGTCTATAAACTGGTAATTCTAGAATGAAGAAACTTTTCTCTTTGATCTTGATAAACAAGTTCATTACATAGGAAACCACTAATGCGATTACTATTCCTAACACATATAAACCCATCAGTACCAATCCTTGTAAACTTATTACACCTAAAATATTTTTATTGGGCACTATCATTGATGCTAAAATGGTGAATACTGGCAGCCGTGCACTACAACTCATGAAAGGTGTTACCATTATGGTAAGCAATCTCTCTTTCTTATTTTCTATATTCCTCGCACTCATGATGGCTGGTACAGCACAGGCAAATCCGCCAATCATTGGCATCACACTTTTACCATTCAATCCAACCCTTCTCATGATCCTATCAGAAAGAAAACTAATCCTTGCCATATAGCCTGTATCTTCCAACAGGGTAATCAATCCAAACAATATCATGATTTGTGGTACAAATACCAGAATACCACCCAATCCTGCCAGAATTCCATTGACCACAATGTCTGCAATCCAACCTTCTGGTAATATTTTACCCAACCATCCTCCCAACATACCAACTCCAGATTCTATAAGGTTCATTGGGTATTCAGCTACCCAAAAAACACTCTGAAACAAGACAAATAACACAATACCCATGATGAGATAACCCCAGGTTCTGTGCAAAAAGAAATGATCAAGCCTTTCAGAAAACATCTTTCTTTTTTCTATGCTCTCTTCCTGAACAGATTTGAGCATTACTTGTCTGATCTTTTGGTACCTGAGCTGAATATCTTCAGCCTGTATTTTGGTATGATTGAACTTGTATTTTGCTTCAATTGCCTCAATCTTCCCTTGTATTTCTGTACTTAATTCAAAAGCTTCGTGGTTGATCAGGTGATGAACAGCGCCATAATTTCCAAGGCTGGGTATCAATTCGCGCATTTCACCAATGGCCTCTTTTGCCAATTCATCAATGGGAAAAAAATCCTGGCCTGTCACTTCAATGTTCAACATCTGTGCAACTGTAGACTTCAGCTGATCAATCCCTTTTCCCGTTCTTGCATTGACTACTACAACAGGTACTTGCATCTCTCTCGACAAACAATCAACATCAATCTTGATTCCCCGTTTCTTGGCCAAGTCAACCATGGTTAATGCAACAACAACAGGTATTTTCAGGTCAATAACCTGTGATACATACAATAGGTTTCTTCTGAGGTTGCTGGCATCGGCAACCACAACTGCCAGGTCTATTGATTCACCTTTGTCTGGCGTCATCAATTGTTTATAAGAAACCCACTCATCACTTCTTCTGGGATATAAACTATAGGTTCCGGGCAAATCAAGTATGATACAATCTTGTTTATTGGGTAGGGTAAAACCGCCTTCTTTTTTTTCAACTGTTACACCAGGAAAATTGCCTACTTTTTGTCTTAATCCTGTCAGTAGGTTAAATAAGGAACTTTTTCCACTGTTTGGATTACCAATGAGGGCGATATTGGGCTTATTACCTATCATTTATTGCCAGCAAAGGTACATCCATTTACAGCCCCCTCCTTACGAAAACAGTAAAAAGGGCATCTTTTACAGATATTGGAATTCATCCATTCAACTACACTAAATTTGTAACAAATTAACCTACATGTACAGGATTTTCATCCCCCTGCTTTTTTTGTTTCAGTTTGCTTCGGCCCAAAAACTTAAAAAAGCTGACAAAGAAATTATACAATATCTTCAAGAGCAGGTTGGTTACCTTTCGTCAGATGAGTTAAAAGGCAGAAGAGCGGGTGATCCCGGTGAAATTTTGGCTTCCGAATTCATTGCTTTAAAGTTCAAAGAAATTGGTCTTACTCCTAAAGGTGACAATGCTACATTTTTTCAACATTTTACCATTAATGATGGTAAAGAGATATCCAAAGACAATGAATTAAAGCTGAATGGCAAGCTACTCAAAGTTGGTGTTGATTTTTTTCCACTTTCCAATTCACCAGCAGCAACCATCAATGCAGAATCATCCCCTTCTTTAAATGAGAAAGGCCAACCCTGGATGGTTGATTTGGCAGAATCAATAGAGGAAAATAAAGAGAATCCTCATTTTGATGTTGCTAATTTGTTGAATGAGAAATTGCTTAAGGCCAAAGAAAAAGGTGCTTCTGCTGTAATTTTTTTCAATTCTTCTTCACTTGATGATAAAATCAAATTTGATCCCAAAGACAGATCTGAACCTGCGCCTTTACCCGCCGCTTACATCAATAACAATGCACAAAAGCAATACCTGTCTGATGTTTCTTCTTCTTTTCAGATTTCTGCTAATCTTTCCATCAGTCCAAAAGTAAGAAAGGCAAGAAATGTTATAGGATTTTTGGATAACAATGCTCCCTATACCATCGTTATCGGTGCCCACTTTGATCACCTTGGTTATGGTGAAGATGGAAATTCCATGATCAGAACAGGTGATCTTGGCATTCACAATGGCGCTGATGATAATGCAAGCGGAACATCATCTATGATTGAACTTGCCTTCCTGTTAAAGAACAGCAAATCAAAACAGTATAATTATCTTTTCATTGCTTTTTCTGCAGAAGAATTGGGTCTTAATGGTTCTAAATATTTTGTAGAGAATCCAACCGTTTCCTTGAACAGCATCAATTATATGATCAACATGGACATGGTTGGCAGAATGAATGACAGTACCAAAACAATCACGGTAGGTGGATACGGAACATCCCCATCATGGAAATCCATGATTGATGCGGTAAAGAAAAAAGACTTCTCCATCAAGGTAGATTCAAGTGGAACAGGGCCTAGCGACCATACCTCTTTCTATAGAAAAGACATTCCTGTTCTGTTCTTTTTCACCGGTCTTCATTCTGATTACCATAAACCAACTGATGATGCAGATAAAATCAATTATGTTGGAATGTTGAAAATCATTCGCTTTATTCAGCAAATGATAGAAGCCGATAAACAGGACCAAAAATTGGTATTCACCAAAACAAGAGAACAACAAACATCCACCTCCGCAAGATTCAGTGTAAGCATGGGTATCATGCCTGATTATTCTTATACAGGTTCTGGTGTCAGGGTGGATGGTGTTTCCGACAATCGTCCTGCAAAAAAAGCTGGTATTTTGGCCGGTGATATCGTTAAACAACTGGGTGAACACAAAACTTCATCGGTTGAATCTTATATGCAAGCCCTTTCAAAATTCAAGAAAGGCGACAAAACAACAACAGTTGTATTAAGAGGAGAAAAGGAGTTTAGTTTTGAAATTATTTTCTGATGAAGCTCAGGCTCGATGACGATAAAATGTCTGATAATTTTTTCGAGGATACAAGAATACTCGGCATCGCTTGTACCTTAAAAAACTATCATTTTTGTTGGCATATAGAAAAAATATTGCAAATCGATTTTCAGACTGCACCTGATTTGCAGATCGGTATGGAAAAAAACAGAAGGTCATATTCTTTTACCGTTTATGAGTTTTTACATCCCATCTCTGCAAAGGAACATTTCCTGTATAGCAATAAACATGATGGTGAGTTTCTTTTACCTGAATTGCAACACCTCGATTTTATTTGGTTGGTAAGGGATTCGTTCCAAGATGAAAATTATTTTTATCAATTACAACAACAACTCAGGTCTATACCAGGCGTTCAGCTTGTAACAGAAGTACAACACGATAAAATAAAGTCAAGAGATAATTTACAACGATAATTTATGTGGGAAGAAAAAGACAATCAATTGTATAGAAAATTTGTTTTCAATAATTTTATTGAAGCTTTTGCCTTTATGACCAAAGTTGCCATATTGGCTGAAAAGGCCAATCATCATCCTACCTGGAAAAACACCTGGAACACTGTTGAGGTTTGGCTTTCAACCCATGATGCTGGAAATATTGTCACCGATAAAGACTTATCGCTCTCAAAAGCGATAGATGCGCTTTAATTCATTAATTGAACTCAATTAACGCTTACTGCAAAATCCCCCGATGCTGTTATTTCTCCAATTGGAGTGGTTCTGTCTGATAGGCCATTTTGTTTCAGTTGTTCTATGACCTCTTCTACAGATTCTTTTGCAACAGCCATTAACAATCCACCACTGGTCTGCGGATCAGCCAATATGTTTCGTTGTAAATTTTGTTCCTGCTGATGTTGAAAATGAACCTTGTGTCCATAACTGTCCCAGTTTCGGTTTGTACCACCTGGTACTGATCCGAGTTCAAGATATTCAATCAAGCGATTTGATATCAATGGAACAGCATTGAAGTTTATATTAGCAGACATACCACTTCCTTCAACCATTTCAATAAGGTGCCCCAGCAGACCAAAGCCTGTTACATCAGTCATGGCGTGCACCCCTTCTATTTTACCCATGATAGCACCAATTTTATTCAGTTGCATCATTTGTTCAGCAGCTAATGTTTTATCTCCTTCCTTGAGCAGGTTCTTTTTTTCTGCAGTTGTCAAAATGCCTACACCAATTTTTTTGGTTAAAAACAAGATGTCTCCCTTTTGAGCGGTATTGTTTTGTTTTAGGTTTTTAATATCAACCAATCCATTCACCGCTAATCCAAAAATGGGTTCTGGTGAATCAATGCTATGACCACCAGCCAATGGTATACCTGCTTCCAGACAGATACTTTTGCTTCCCTCTATCACCCTTCTTGCCACCAGTGGTGATAACAGGTTGATGGGCCATCCCAGTATTGCTATGGCCATGATAGGGTCTCCGCCCATTGCATATACATCGCTAATGGCATTAGCAGATGCAATCCTCCCGAAATTATATGGATCATCCACAATGGGCATGAAAAAATCTGTAGTTGAAATCAATGCTTTCCCATTGTGTAAATCGTAAACAGCCGCATCGTCTTTGCTGTGGTTGCCAACTATCAAACGATCATTGTCTGGCATGCTAAAACTAGATTGTAATATTTCATCCAATATTTTGGGTGATATCTTACAACCACAGCCTGCACCATGTGAATATTGTGTCAGTTTAATTTCTTCCATTGCTTTTGATTAATATCAGTTTTGCATTTTCAATATCATTTACACCTTCTGCTATGACCATCAAGATTGCTGGTTTAGGATCTTCTCTGTTTTCCAGTCCCTTTCTGTATTGCTTGTCATAATACTTCAACAATACATCAAAACAGCCATGAAAGTTTTTTTCTTCCAAAGCAGCTATTGCTGTTTTGGTTTCAAGTCCACCGAGCCTTTTTTGTATCCTAACAATTGCATCTCCCAGTGCTTTCCAATCAAGTGCACCGTAGGTTTCAACCAAATAGTCCAATCTTCTGGGAAATGGTATGTCCAAAAAGACAATATCGCATTTTCGCATGTGTACCCACATGTTTTGCGGAATATTTACCGTTCCAATGCGTTGACTTTCGTCCTCCAACCAGATCTTTTTATTAGGATACTTATCCTTTTCTGATTTAATGGAAACAGACAGTTTATTTTCAAACATTTCCTGGCTTGGTTGTTTGGGCAATCCAATATTACCGAATGCTGAGCCCTTATGACCAGCAATTCCTTCAAGGTCTACAACAGCCTCGCCCAGATTTTTTAGTGAATGCAAAACAATTGTTTTACCCGATCCTGTATTGCCGCCCAATATTTGAAACGGATGGTCTTTTCCCAGTTCATTGAGGACCCAGTTCCTGAATGCTTTGTATCCTCCAATGAGTGTATAAACTTTGAAACCATAGAGATCAAGCAACCAAGCAACTGCTGCACTTCTCATACCACCCCTCCAACAATGCACCAAAACAGTCTTGTTGTCAGGATTTTTTTCTTGTATCAACTGCTCTGCCCGTAGCAGCATTGCTTTCATCTTTGGCCCAAAATATTCAAGGCCTTTCTTTATCGCATCTTCCCTAGATTGCTGTTTGTAGATGGTACCAACAACAGCACGCTCTTCATCATTGAAGAGTGGTATTGAAAACGCACCGGGAATATGGGCATGGGCATATTCTGCATCGCTTCTTACATCAATGACTGTATGGATTTGAGAAAGTTGAACAAACTGTTCAACAGGAATCTTTTCTATCCCCATATATTGTTTAAGAAAATCACTTGTTCATTGTGGCAAGAAACTCATGGTTGTCGCGCGTGCCCTTCATTTGTTTGAGCAACAAGTTCATGGCTTCTTCGCTGTTCATGTCTGCTATATGGTTGCGCAGGATCCACATCCTTTGCAGTACATCTTTATCAAGCAACAAATCTTCACGCCTTGTTGATGAGGCAGTAAGATCAATGGCAGGGAACATGCGCTTGTTTGCCAGCCTCCTATCGAGCGCCAACTCCATGTTACCAGTACCTTTGAATTCCTCGAAGATAACCTCATCCATTTTGCTACCTGTGTCAATCAACGCAGTTGCCAGAATGGTCAACGAACCACCATTTTCAACTTTTCTTGCCGCACCAAAAAACTGTTTAGGCTTTTGCATGGCGTTTGCTTCCACACCACCAGACAATACTTTTCCTGAAGAAGGAGCAACCGTATTGTGAGCTCTTGCCAACCTTGTGATGGAGTCCAGCAAGATCACGACATCATGACCACATTCTACCAAGCGTTTTGCTTTTTGAAGTGCCATTGCCGATACTTTTACGTGTTTTTCTGCAGGTTCATCAAAGGTTGATGCCAATACTTCTGCCCTTACACTGCGCTCCATGTCTGTAACCTCTTCAGGACGCTCATCTATCAACACAACCATCAAATAACATTCGGGATGATTGGTGGCAATTGCGTTGGCCACTTCTTTCAGCAACATTGTCTTACCAACTTTTGGTTGTGCAACAATCAAGCCCCTTTGCCCTTTACCCAACGGCGTAAACAGGTCCATCATCCTGGTTGAATAATTATCCTGTTTGGTGTACAGATTGAATTTTTCAAAAGGGAACAAGGGCGTCAGGTAATCAAAGGGAACCCTGTCGCGTACCTCATCTGGCAGACGACCATTGACGGTATCCACCTTATACAAAGCAAAATATTTTTCACCTTCTTTGGGTGGTCGTACGCTTCCGGTAATGGTATCACCTGTTTTGACACCGAATAGTTTTATCTGAGAGGGAGATACATAAACATCATCAGGAGATGAAAGATAATTGTAATCGCTGCTCCTCAAAAAGCCATAGCCATCGGGCATCATTTCCAATACACCCTCTCCCGCAATCGCACCATCAAATTCTACATTAAATACCGGCTCTTTTTTGATGAAAAGCTGTTTGGTTGGGGCCTCATCCTGACCAATCACATTTTCCGGGGATTGTGGCTCTTCCCCATTGTTGTTTTCTGTTACAACTGATACGGGTTGTTCCACAGGGGCTGCTACAGCCTGTACGGTGATGGGTTTTATTTTTTTTATGGGCTGTTTAAGTTCTTTTGTTACCGGAACGGGTTCTTCGGCTGGTATTAACGCAGGTGCTGCAGGGGGCCTTCCTCTTTTTGCTACTTTTTTCTCCAGTTTCGGCGCTTCAGACAACTCCAACGCTTCCGGACTGGCATCTTCATTTTCAACAATAGCTTCTTCGGTACTGTTTGATGTTGTTGTTTTTACAATTCGTTTCTTCTTTATGACACCGTCCTTTGGTTCGGATTTTGTGCCACTGCCCAGGATGGCTTGTTTATCTAATATTTTATAGATCAGATCCTGTTTTTCGAGTTTTTTTACCCCAGTAATTTTAAGTTGTTCTGCAATATCAAGCAGTTCTGTAACAAGCATGTCGTTCAGCTGTAGAATGTCGTACATAGATGGTATTTGAAAAATAGACCCTTTTGGGAGTTTGTCGAGATAATGATGGTGGTTGTGAAGTGAAAACGATGTGTGGGGCGATGCTTTCCTTATAATACCCCTTGTTTCCGAGCACAATATTAACGCTTTTTCAATTTTAAAAAAAATATTTACCCATCTTATCCCCGAACACCAACCCTCGCTACTCCCTATTTATTACCTTTGCGCCAAGAAAACAAGTACATGTTTAACAAAAGAATCAAGATTAAAGAACTATTGCTGCAACCCGCGGGCCAGAAAGATATTGTTGTGATGGGATGGGTTCGCACTTTTAGAAATAATCAGTTTATTGCCCTTAATGATGGCTCAACCAATACCAACATACAGGTTGTTGCTCCCCTTGGCCAATTTGATGATGAACTCATCAAAAGGATTACAACAAGTGCCTCACTCAAGGTTACCGGTGAACTTGTAGCCTCACAGGGAAAGGGTCAATCTGTTGAGCTTGTAGCCAGTACCATTGAAATATTGGGTGATTCTGATGCAGAAAAATATCCACTCCAACCCAAGAAGCATAGCCTTGAATTCTTGCGCGAGATTGCCCACCTGCGTTTCAGAACGAATACCTTCGGATCGGTCTTTAGGGTGAGGCATGCACTGGCTTTTGCCATTCACCAGTTTTTTCATGAAAAGGGATTCCTTTACATGCATACACCCATTGTTACAGCCAGCGATGCTGAGGGTGCTGGTGAAATGTTCCGTGTTACAACACTTCCTTTTGACAACCCCCCACGCGACGAAAATGGTGCCATTGATTTCAAGGAAGATTTTTTTGGTCGCAGCACCAACCTTACCGTGAGTGGACAGCTGGAGGGAGAACTCGGCGCTACAGCTTTTGGTGAAATTTATACTTTCGGCCCTACGTTCAGAGCAGAGAATTCCAACACCACCAGGCACCTGGCAGAATTTTGGATGATTGAACCCGAAATGGCTTTTTCCGATCTTGAGGATAACATGAACCTTGCAGAATCCTTCATCAAGCATATCATTGGATTTGTCATCGAGCACAACATGGATGACCTGGTTTTTCTCGATCAGCGACTTGCAGAAGAGGAAAAGCAACTTCCTGCAGACAAACGAAGCGAAATGGGCTTGATCGACAAATTGCGGTTTGTACTCGACAACGACTTTGAGCGCATCACGTATACAGAGGCAATTGATATTTTATTAAATTCTCCGGCTTACAAGAAAAAGAAATTCCAATATGAGGTTAAATGGGGGATTGATATGCAAAGCGAACACGAGCGCTATCTGGTAGAAAAGCATTTCAAAAAGCCTGTCATCGTAACCAATTACCCTAAAGACATCAAGGCCTTTTACATGCGCCAAAACGATGACGGCAAAACGGTTGCCGCCATGGATATTCTGGCACCAGGCATTGGTGAAATTGTTGGTGGATCCCAAAGGGAAGAACGGCTTGCATTGTTAACACAGCGCATGAAGGACATGCACATTGCTGAAGAAGAACTTTGGTGGTACCTTGATACAAGGAGATTTGGAACCGTTCCTCACGCTGGGTTTGGACTTGGATTTGAAAGGATGGTTCTTTTTGTTACGGGCATGACCAACATCCGAGACGTGATTGCTTTTCCACGAACGCCTAAAAGTGCTGAGTTTTAGCCATTTCAGGTTCTTTTTCCTTGCGATGAATACACATGATTGGAATATGGCTTTCATGTATCAACTCCCTTGTCGTGCTTTTTTCAAAGAAACGCTCAAGCATGCTGTGTTTTTTGGGTAGGGTGATTACAAGGTCAAGATCGTTTTTTTCTGCAAAATCATTCAGCCCTTGGTCAATGTCTTTGTTTTCTATAAAATCATACAATGGATTCATTCCTGCAAGCAAGCTGTCCATGTTCATCGTTTCTTCTGGCGTGCTTGGTGTAAAACGTTTGTGATGATAATCAACATTCAATACGTGTAGTTCGGCATCAAAGAATTGCACCATTTCCCTGATTTTGCTAACAGGTGTATTGTCTATAACCGCAACCAGGTCTGTGGCCAACCCAACTTTTTTGAACGGTTTGAACCGAACGCCAGGGGGAATAATAAAAACGGGAACTCCCACTTTGGCTATTACGGATATTGAATTGCTTCCCATAAAAAATCTTCCTGCACCCGTTGTTCCCCTAGTACCCATTACTATGGCGAATGGCGCCAAAGTTTCTGTGAGTTTTGTTATTTCTTCACTTACCTCACCCAACCGGCTCTCTGTAAAAATTTTCAGTTTTTTTTCGGTAATGGTTTCTATGTTTTGTTTTAACTCAGCCAGTTTGTCTTCACTGATTTTTCTGATTTCGTCCATTGAAATTGTTACAAGGGGCACCTCCGAAAAACTTATCGGCAGTTGATAAACATGTACCAACATCAGGTTGGTACCCATGGCCACTGCCATGTCTGTAGCATACCGGATTGCGTTATCTGAAATGGCAGAAAAATCTGTTGGTGCAATAATTAGTTTCATGATAAGTTTTTTTCAAACTTATCATGCTTTATTGTATCAACAAATGACTACAATATCCTGTAACCATGATTACAATCATTTGGCGCCTAGAAAATATGCAATTCTTCTGCTTGCATCTTTTCTGATATCAACATAAAACAAATTGATGTCTCCGGCATGATAATTCTTTTTTCTGTAAAAAAAAGATCCCGGAAACCTTGGATGAGAAACCCATAATGCACTGCCCTCTGCCTGTGTGTTTTGTGTTTTGGTGTATACCTTGTTAAGGTTATACAAGACAGCACCCTTTTGCAATGTCTTGTCAGCAATTTCATTTGTTGTTTTCCACGATACAGGATTAACAACGACAATGCTGGTGTCTAAACGATTTGCCCAATCATCTGAATGGTCTTCCCTAAATGTTCTCCAGCTTACGAAACAACCTGTTTTGGAGCTATCTGTGCAAATGGGTATTTTCTCATAACTATTCTTTTTTACCCCCATTCCAATAAGGTATGCACAAACCAACTGTTTTGACAAATCCTTGCCGTCAAATAATTCTTTCAACAACCTTGTTGCATGCGTTGTTCCCTGGCTGTGCGAAGCAATAATGATTGGTCGTCCGTTGTTTTCATTTTTTAAATAGTATAAAAATGCATTTTTTACATCCTCATACGCAAGGTTAAAAGCAGCATATTTTGACGCACTGTCCTTTTCGCTGTACATGCCAATATGTGCCTGTCTGTACCTTGGAGCAAAAACCCTTGCACTTTCATTGAAGGCAGAAGCCTGGTACATTATTGGTGAATAATCTGTTTTATAATTAATAACAGGATCATCAATTTTGGCATTGCTTCCTTCCTTTCTGGGTCCCAGTAAGGTCGTAGGGTGTAAAAAAAACACATCTGCCTGTTTTTCTTTGTCGTTTCCTCTTAATAGACGAGGAATGGTATCTGATGGATCATTCTTTTTTGGATGTGCTGCCCAGTATTCAATTTTGCTATAATCGGGCAGTCCGCTTTCGCTCCTAAATGCTTCTCCTCCCGTATACGATACAGCTTTAGGCGAGCATGAGTAAACCACTATAACAATCATAAGCAAACCATATTGCCTAACCATCTAATTTCTATTTATAAATCAAAATTATGTTCGTTATTTTTACCCAACAATCTTTTTTACCATGAACATACCAGTTGTTGATCTTAATCATTTTATAAAAGGAACTACCGAAGAAAAAGTTCAATTTGCGGCTTCGCTGGGCCAGGCTTTTGAAGAAGTGGGTTTTGTATCAGTTAAAAACCATGGTATCTCAGACGACTTGATCAATAACTTGTATGCTACGGTTAAGCAGTTTTTTTCCTTACCAGAAACTGAAAAAAGATTGTATGAAATTGCCGGTCTTGCCGGTCAGCGCGGTTATACTTCTTTTGGCAAAGAACATGCAAAAGGCAGCGATGCCCCAGATTTGAAAGAGTTTTTCCAATACGGACAAATCATTGAGGAAGGTGTTGTTTCCCCTGAAGCTTATCCGAACAACGTTAAGGTATCTTCTCCCGAAGATTTTAATTCTCTTTTTCATCAGGCATACAGAGCATTTGAGGTTTCAGGTGCTGCCTTGCTTTCTGCTATTGCCATTCACCTTGAGTTGGGTGAGGCATATTTTGATGAGCACATTCATCTCGGTAACAGTATTCTCCGAGCCATTCATTATCCTCCGATCTTACACGAGCCAAAATCCGCTATACGGGCAGAACAACATGAAGACATTAACCTGATTACACTTTTGGTGGGTGCTTCTGCAGACGGACTTGAAATATTGAGCAAAGAAGGAGAGTGGCTTCCTGTAAAAGCCGGTCCAGGAGAGATTGTTGTGAATGTGGGAGACATGTTGCAGCGCCTGACCAATGACAGGTTAAAAAGTACCACACACAGGGTTGTCAATCCTCCCAGGGAAATGTGGCATAGTTCGCGTTTTTCCATTCCTTTTTTCTTGCATCCACGCAGCAACATGAGCCTTGCTTGCTTACCTTCCTGTATTTCTGCTGATCGTCCCAAGTTATACGAAGATTATACCGCCGGATTTTATCTTGATGAAAGATTAAGGGAAATAGGTTTAAAAAAATAATGTTTGCATTTTTCTAAGCACCTTCCATTTTTCCGTACAGTCTTGCTGTACAGCTTATCAGCTTTCGGTGGCCCTCAGGGCCAGCTTGGAATGATGATCAAGTCTTTCGTTGAAAAGCATCCTTATATTTCTTTAAAAGACCTGGTCAACATCAACGCATTTTGTCAGCTGATGCCGGGGGCAACAGTTACGCAAACTGTTTCGCTCATTGGTTACCGCCAGGGCGGTGTTTTTGTGGCACTGATTACTTTGTTGATTTGGACCACCCCTGCAGTTTTGATGATGTCTGCACTTTCTTTTGTTTTGTCTTCAAAGAATATTTTACTTCTTCAACACCTTCGCTTTATCCAACCAATGGCCCTGGGTTTTCTTGCTTTTGCTGCTATCAAAACCTATACAATGATTGACACCAAGCAAAAATGGATGATTGTTTTTGCTACTTCGATTGTTACTTTTTTTCTTTTTAAAACGCCATGGGTGTTTCCAATCGTTTTACTCTGTGGTGGGGTCATCGGTTTCTCATCCAAGCCTGTGGCATCTCTGAAGCAAAACATTTCGATGCGCCTGCGATTTTTTCCTATTATCCTTTTTGCTTCACTTTTTTTATTGGCTGGTTTTTTTTCAGAAACCGCTCGCAAGCAAAACTGGGAAAACAGAACACCCTATAATGTTTTTGAAAACATGTACCGCTTCGGCAGTATTGTATTTGGAGGAGCAGATGTGCTCATTCCTGTTATGTACAATCAATATGTGGTTAGGCCCACAACGGAGAGAATAAAAAAAACCAATAAAGATGTAATCAGGATTGACCGGGAGGTGTTTTTATCTGCCTCTGGAGTTGTTCGTGCATTGCCTGGTCCGGCTTTCTCCATCAGTGCATTTATTGGAGGCATGGCAATGAGTGATAGGGGATGGCCCTATCAACTGTTGGGTTGTTTCCTGGCAGCAACTGGGATTTTTCTACCCACATTTTTATTGGTTATTTTTTTCTATCCTTTCTGGGAAAACATACAGCAATACGGCAGGGTACAAAACATCATGGCTGGTGTAAATGCCGCCGTTGTTGGCATCATGACGGCAAGCATTGTTTATCTTTTTAAAGATACCGTCATTCCACTTGTTGATAAGCCCCTGCTTGATACAATCCTTTTTTTCTCTGTATTTTTTGCAACATTTTTCCTGCTTTACTATACCAGGATTTCTGCCCCATTGATTGCTTTGGGATGTTTGTTGTTGGGGTTCTTGTAGAACCTGTTATTTATAATATCCGCTTTTCAGAATTTCTTCGTTCACCGCTTCGGGTACCATGTACCGGATGGACAGACCCGCAGCAACCAATTTTCTGATGATGGTTGATGAGATGTCCAACATGGGTGCATTGAGAATGGTTGCTTTTTTTGCAGCATCTTCAGCAATCGAAAATCCCGGTCTTTGGTAAACGAGGATGGGATATCTTTTTTGAAGCAGTTCTCCACTTTTCCATTTTGCAATATTTTGATAGCTGTCTGAACCCATGATGACGCTGAAACTATTCTCTGGATACTTTTCCTCGAGATAGGTTAGTGTATCAATTGTATAAGATGGTCTTGGGAGAGAGAACTCAATGTCTGAAGCTTTCAGCTTTGTTTCCCCTTCGATTGCTTGTTGGACCAAATGAAGTCGGTGGTATTCGTTCAGCAGTGATGCACTTTGTTTGAAAGGATTTTGTGGACTGACCACAAACCATATCTGATCAAGCGCTGTATGCTGTAAAATATGGGTGGCAATGATCAGGTGGCCATTGTGAATCGGATTAAAAGACCCAAAATACAACCCAATCTTCATAATGTAATGAAAATCAATGATTTAAGATTGTTTTTCTTCCACCATTACAGCATCCGCCTCGCTGATGCGCAGGCTTACCTGGTATCCGGCCACCATAACTGAAATAGGATCGCCCAATGGCGCTATTTGTTCAACGGTGATTTCTTCTCCAGGAAGAAAGCCCATTTCCATCAGTTTCAATACCAGTTCCTCGTCCTCGAGAGAACAGATGATTGCTTTTTGTCCGACCGCTAGTGCTGAAAGTTTTTTCTGCATGTTCAATTCTACGAGGTGCAAAGCTACTTCCCTTCGGTGGATTTCTTGTACTTTTATTCTCTTTCTATGAACGATATACATCTCTTTTGCCTGAAGCCCGTGCATGTGCTTAAACAACGCAACCGCCTGAAAACATATCTGGCAAGCACGGCCCAATCCTTCCAGCGACCCCTGGGTTCGCTCAATATTATTTTTTGCAGCGATGAGCATTTGCTCGGGATCAACCGTGATTACCTGCAGCACGATTACTATACAGACATCATCACTTTTGATCTCTCTCCCTCCAGCAAGGCGCCCCTTGAGGCAGAATTGTACATCAGCGTTGATCGGGTAAAAGAAAATGCCGCAACCCTGGGTCAGCCGTTTTACAGAGAGCTTCACCGCGTCATCTTCCATGGGTTGCTTCATTTGTTGGGTTATAAGGATAAGCAAAAAAAAGACCAGCTCCTGATGAGGGAAATGGAAGAGAGGTTGTTGGGGGAGTATTTTGGGGTTTAAGGGTTTAGGGGTTTAACGGTTTAAGGGTGTAGAGGTTTAATGGTTTAGGGGTTTAAGGGTTTAATGGTTTATGGGGGTTTAAGGTTTTAGGGGTTTAATGGTTTAATGGTTAAGGGGTTTAGTGGTTTAATGGTTAAGGGGTTTAGTGGTTTAATGGTTAAGGGGTTTAGTGGTTTAATAGGTTTATGGGGGAATTATGGTTTTACGAAAGCATCAGGATTTTTAGAATCAACTTGATTGGTTCATTAACCGTTTAATAACCCTCTTTTTCGTAACAGGCTGCCGAGTGTTCCACGTGGAACATTGGGTGCTGGACAATCAAAGGCCTTGCTTGTGGGGTTATACCCCTTTTCCCAAGTATCATTTCTTGATCATGGCCTGCTCCGCACGAGAGGTTTGGTTCAACCCAATCAAATGATTCATATTATGTTCTATCCACCCAGGGATTTACTGGGTGCCAAGCCTAGTGATGGGCAAGTGTTCCACGTGGAACATTCAATTTTGATCAATCA
This sequence comes from Chitinophagaceae bacterium, assembly GCA_044345895.1. GTDB lineage: Bacteria > Bacteroidota > Bacteroidia > Chitinophagales > Chitinophagaceae > Pollutibacter. The sequence goes on along the minus strand of JBIJAE010000003.1, from coordinate 462 downwards.
AATGCTTGTTTTGGCACTTAACCCTCTAGGGGTTGACCCAGTTAAAGGTTGGTGTCACGCTTATTCGAGAATCGATATCTCTTTTCTCAACCATTTTTCTCGCTTATAACCCCCAAGGAGGGCGGGTGTTCTACGTGGAACATTAGGTTCAAGCTTTTTTCCTGTGGGACTTTGGGCATTCTCCTCATAAGGAATGAATTCCACCATCCCGCCCTGCCTACCGGCAGGCAGGCGAGATGATTCACTTCGTTCATCGATCTCGGCACCCCTCCTGGCCAGGTTTACCAACCTTCGGTTGGAGGGGGGGTGATTTTGCTTAAATGACACTATATACCAAGGGTAGATGGGGCTATGATTTACAACAGGAAAGGTGTTTCTCTTCGAACATTCAATTTTAATGAATCAAGTGCTTTGTATTATATCCCATCCACCTAGGGGGTTAACTGGTTTCGTGCCTTGTCA
>JBIJAE010000056.1:0-7964 GCA_044345895.1 Chitinophagaceae bacterium | reverse complement strand
TCGGCAAGTATGGCATTGCCACGCTGATGCCATTGGGGAAATTGATGTTAACGGTTTACATCACGATGGCTGTTTTTATTTTTGTGGTGCTGGGAGGCATCCTCAGGTACTATAAAATCAGCATCCTCAAGTTTCTCAACTATATCAAGGAAGAACTGCTGATTGTACTGGGAACCTCATCCTCAGAAGCTGCACTTCCTTCACTGATGGAAAAGCTGGAAAAAATGGGATGCGCCAAACCTGTAGTAGGATTGGTGGTGCCTGCAGGATACTCATTCAACCTGGATGGAACAACCATCTACCTGTCCATGGCAGTAATTTTTCTCGCCCAGGTGTTCAATGTTGACCTGAGCATGCAGCAGATGCTGACCATTATCGGTATCCTGATGGTGACATCAAAAGGAGCCGCGGGGGTTACAGGAAGTGGCTTTATTGTTTTGGCTTCAACGCTTGCTGCGGTGGATGTGATTCCAGTTGAAGGACTGGCCTTGCTGCTGGGTGTTGACCGCTTCATGTCTGAGGCCAGGGCCATCACAAATTTTATTGGAAATGGCGTAGCTACCGTATTTCTTTCCAATCAGGAAAAGGCTTTTGACAGGAACATGATGGATACTGCCTTTTCAAAAGAAGCGTATGAATATGATCTGAAAAACGAGATCTAGACCATACCCATACGCTGTTTATTTTTTAGAACCCATCGTTCTGCACCATCTTCGGATTGTTCTGCACCTGTGTAACAGGTATAGGCAAGATGGTCCTGTAATAATAACTGCTGGTTGTAGAAGTATATTGTATCAATCTAGAAGCAGCATTTCCACCAGAATTGATTTTTACAAAGTTTGTTCTTGTTCTGTTGAGGTCAAAAAGCCTTTGTCCTTCAAGTGCAAATTCTTTTCTTCTTTCAACAATGATGCTGTCCAGGAAAGCAGTGGCACGAATAGCTCCCGCAGGAGGCGTTGCCAACAATGAGGCATTAAAGGGTCTGGTGGATGATGCGGTATCTCTTGATTTGCGGATAAGGTTGATATCAGCCAGCGATGAAGTAAGTGAAGCTGCACTGTTGTTTTGTACAGCCAACCTCGCCAGGGCCTCACCACGGGAAAGGTACATCTCTGCAATGCGCATTACCTTGATGTTTTCCAGATAGGTAACGATATTGGTATACTTCAAACAAAGAGGCACATTTCTTTCTCCACCAATGGAATTGCGGTCTCCCAACGCCACAAACTGTCTCCTGACATCTGTTGGCGTATAGCTATCGTAAAGCGCCCTGAAGGTGGTAAGTGTTGTTCCCGTACTTCTGCTGTTCATGGTAGTCCTTGTACCCAGCAATTCACCATAACCCTCCTGGCTGGAGAGGTATGCATAAGAATCAGTGCCAGGATTGTCATTAGTATTGTTGGTTACTTCAAAGATCGACTCATTGTTATTGGGTGTCCTGAAGTCTTGCACCATTGATCCATAGGTGAAAAGGCTGTACTTGCCGGAGTTGATTACCTCGGTAGAAGCAGCCACTGCCGTTGGCCAGTCTTCCTTGAAAATGGCAACCCTTGCCCTCAATGCCAGGGTTCCCCAACGGTTCAACCTGATTTTGAAGAATGAATTGTTAATGGTGCCACTGTTGTAGACATTCCCTGTTGCAGGCAACCTTTTGATGGCCTCAGCCAGGTCCTTGTCAATTTGTGCATAAACCTCAGCAGCAGTATTCCTTGCAGGATAAACCACCTCATCCACTTTGGTGATGGGATTCAGTACAAGGGGAACGCAAAGATGAGACCCATCCACAGTATGTTTTAGAGGCCTTGCAAAAAACTTGGCAAGATCAAAATAGGCCAAAGCCCTTACTGCATAGGCTTCTCCAATCAGCTGGCCAAACTCTTCCTGCTGCAATGGAGTGATGATGGACTTGAGGTTTTCTTCATTGGCAATGATGGCATTGGCATTGGTAACCACGCGGTACATCTGGTTCCACATGCGGCTTATATTGGCATCGGTTGCGGTATGCGTCATGGTGTTCATGCCGGTATAGCGGTTACCGGTTCTTACACTCCTGGTCATGTTGTCGGAAATGACTTCAGGAATAACCATTGCGTCGCGGCCATAATAGCTATACGATTGCATGAGGGAATACAGTCCATTGACGGCTGCCCTTGCCGTGGGAAGGCTTGAAAACACATCTTCAGTGAATACACTTTGTTGTGGCCGGATGTCAAGAAAATCCTTCTGGCAGGAAGCGAGGAAGATGATTCCCAGGATTAGTATGGATGATATCTTTTTCATGATAATATCTTTTGATTGTTTGTCTATGGTTGATTAAAGGGTTATGTCTACACCGAAAAGAAAGGTTCTGAAAACAGGAGGCCTTTGAGACATCACGCCATCAATGCCCACTTCAGGATCTGTATTGTAGCGTTTGTCCTTTACATAGGTGAACAAATTCTGACCCCTCAGGTAAATCCTTGCAGAATTGATTTTTGCTTTTGCCAATGCTGCTTTCGGTAAGTTGTAAGACAAGGATACATCCCTCAACCTGATATAACTTCCATCATAAAGGAACCTGCTGCTCTCATAACTGCCGGCAGAAGACTGTGTGCCCAGAAAAACGGGCTTGGGTACATCGGTAAATTGCCCGGGCTGTGTCCATCTTCTTCCATATTCATACTTGCTCAAGCCATTGCTCTGGTCAGAAAATCCGAGGTTGGCATCTGATTTTTGCAAATACCCAAACTCATCATACATGGTATTTCCCCAGAATACATATACTTGGAAACTCAGTTTGAAATTATTGTATGATAACGTATTGGTAAGTCCACCATAAAACTTGGGAAGGGCACTTCCATAAGCCAGCCTTGGCAATGCAGTGGTGTATACATTGGTTGTTGAATCCTTGGCGCCATTGGTATACCAGAGCGCTTCTCCGTTGGCAGGATTGACACCGGCATATCCCCTTTGGAAATGGGTGTAATAATCGCGGCCAACCCTTCTCAAATAGGCTCCATTGTTGGAGAACAGTGAATCAATTTCAGTAATTTCATTTCTGTTCCTGGTGAAATTGAAGTCGGTAACCCACTTGAACCCTTTGGGATTGGATGGCGCAATGTTTACAGATGAAAGCGAGATTTCTACCCCTGAATTTTTCATCGCACCATTGTTGACCGTAATGCTTGTCACACCATTGACACTCGGGATGGACTGGCTCACCAGCAAATTACTGGTTGTCCTGGAGTACCAGTCAAATGAACCAGACAGCCTTCCCTTGACCAAAGCGAAATCCAATCCAAGATCGAGCGGGATGTTTTTCTCCCAGGTAAGGTTGTCATTGGCCAGCTGTGAAATGCTCAGGCCTGAAGAGAAGTTGTAGTCAGATCCTGCACTGTACAATCCCTGTGATTCAAAATTATCGATACCCTGGTTACCGGTATAACCATAGCTTCCACGGAGTTTCAACTCATTGACCCAGTCTACATTGAAGAAATTTTCATTGGAAATATTCCATCCTGCACCAATTGACCAGAACACAGCAGACTGGAAATTCTTGGCAAACCTTGAAGAAGCATCCTCACGGACAGATCCTGAAAAGAAATACCTGTCTTTGAAAGAATAGTTGGTGTTCAGGAATTTACTCATCAAGCGGTTTCCTGTTGCAGTTCCTGTTGTCAGGTCTGGAGCAGAACCTCCCGCAGCTGTACTTGTACCAGGTGCAATACCATTGACCCTCAGGGTGAGGTCAACATCGTCACGGCTTTGAGCCTCATATCCGGCAAATGCCTCCAGGGAATGTTCGCCTTTGAATTCTTTCTTGTACCGAATGATGTTGGTAGAGATCCAGTTGGTGATGTCTTGTGTGAAATTTTCAATCACCCCGCCAACGGCAACATTGGCATTACCAACCCTTGGATCGTAATATACATTACGGAAGGCATGGTTGAAATCCAGGGCAAAACTTCCCTCATAGGTAAGACCATCCATGATCTTGTAACTGGTTGATGCATTGGCATTGATGTTGTACGTCTTGGCATTGCGGTTGGTAGTTTCCTGAACCGCTACCGGATTGTACCCGCTGTTGTATCCCAACTCATAGGTTTGTCCATCGCTCTTGTAGACAGGCAACCATGGAGCCAGGCGGTACATGGCCCTTATGGGATTTCCGAAAAAGCTTCCACCCAGGAAATTGCTGGCGCGCTGAAAGCTACCACTAAAGCCGCCCTTGATGGACCAACGGTTGGTGATTTGAGTAGTAAGGTTCATCCTGTAAGTGGCCTTGTCATAATCAACCGCTTTTTGTGGTGCCTCAGACTTATAGTAGCTACCTGAAATAAAATAGGTTGACTTGTCGTTTCCGCCACTCACGTTCATGTTGTACTGGGCATATTTACCCTGGCGCAATACCTCCTTGAACCAATCCGTATCAATGTTTTTGTTGATTGAATTGGCCGTCAGCAATGAATCAAAAGAGGATGCAGGTCTTCCTGAATTCACCCATCCTTCCTGGTAATATTGAAGGTATTCTGCGGTATTGAGGGTCTTTTGCTCATTCCTGATGTTGTAATCATTGACACCCTGCTGGTAGGTCAGGTTAACCTTGGCCTTACCGGGTTTACCATTTTTTGTGGTGATGAGCACAACGCCGTTGGCTGCCCTGGAACCATAAAGTGAGGTGGCTGATGCATCCTTGAGGATGGTAAGGCTTTGGATGTCATTTGCATTCAAACCTGCAATGGTATTGCTGTTCAGGCCGGAGATATCGCCACTCACCACCGGTATACCATCAATCACATAAAGTGGTGTAGCAGAGGCATTGATGGATCCAATACCACGGATCCTGATATTAGGAACGCCACCTGGCTGACCAGAACCATTGGTAGATTGGACGCCGGAAACATTTCCCTGCAAACTTTCCTGAACTGATGCATTGGGCGCACTTTCAATGGCTGAATTTTTTACAGTGGAAAGCGATCCGGTGAAGGAACTTCTTTTCTGGCTGCTATAGGCCACAACAAGAACCTCTGAGAGGTTGTTTTCTGATTCCTGTAACGTAACAACGAGATCTCCACGGCCATCAGGCTTGGAAATGGTTCTTGAAATCATGCTGACACTGGAGAACTCCAGGGATTGGCCTCTTTCAATGGTGATGCTGAAACTTCCGTCATTCTTGGTTGTGGTTCCTTTTTTGGTTCCCACAACCTTCACTGTGACATTCTCCAAAGGGGTATTGTCTTTGGCATTGAACACCTTTCCTGAAATTTGTACTGTTGATTTAGTAGCCTGAAACGGGCTGAAAGCTTCTGCTGAAACATGGCTCCAAATTGATTGGCTCACCATCAACAGAGCAAGAGCCAATAATGGCTTGCAATAGAATTTTTTTCTCATTGTCTGGTTAATTTTGGTTTTGGTGGATCCAATTCAACTCAGGTTTGCCAATAGCTGGTGAAAAACCGCCAAAGCCTGTTGAATCCGGATGTGAAACTACCAATAATTACCAATCTACCTACCAAATGTTCACAAAAAGTATAATTTCACAACTTAAGATCAAATCACTGCTAAACAGCTTTCAATGAAAAAATTGTTCTTCGCCTTCCTCCTGGCTTTGTCATTCGCGGGTGCAACAGCACAACCACTTCCTATGGGTTCTTCAAGCATCATCCATGAAAACAATGGCGAACCACTCAGCGTTTTCACCTACAAGCCTGCCACCTACAAGGATGGACCGATCCTGGTGGTTTTTCATGGCGTAAAAAGGAATGCAGAAGACTACCGGAATTTTGCCATCACCATGGGCGAACGTTTCAAAGCAATCATCGTTACCCCAATGTTTGATACAGCAAGGTTTTCATCATCTCGCTACCAAAGAGGCGGGATCATGAAAAGCGATAAGGTTCAGCCCCAAGAAAAATGGACCTATTCCATGATTCCGGGTATCGTAGACCATGTCCGAAAAATTGAACAAAACAATTCCATCCCCTACTACCTGATTGGCCATTCAGCAGGTGGTCAGTTTTTGGTGAGGATGGCTGCCTTTCTTCCTGGCGAAGCCAAAAGAATCGTGGCCGCCAACCCCGGATCTGATCTGTTTCCAACCACAGCCCAAAAATTCGGCTATGGATTTGGTGGCCTTCCGGAGGCATTGAGCAACAATGAAGTACTCAAATCCTACCTGGCAGCACCGCTGACCCTGTACCTGGGAACAGACGACATCCGTCCTGAACACAATTTTGATGAAAGCGCAGAAGGCATGGTTCAAGGAAAGAGCCGTTTAGAAAGAGGCAGGAACTGCTATGCGTTTGCCAAGGCCCTGGCCAAAAAGAATGGTTGGGCATTCAACTGGAGAAAAGTGGAAACACCCGGCATCGACCATGATGCAGCGAGGATGTTTGCTGCAAAGGAAGTGGAGGATGCATTGTTTGGGAAATAGTTGAAGTATGGTTGAGGGAAGTATGATTTTACTTCAACTGTTAATTCTATTTTTAAGAAAAATGAAAAGATGCAACTAGCCTAACTCACTAATATGCAAGGAAGTTTACCTCACTTTTTCTTGATTTCTTTACCCTCTTAAAGGAAGAAACACGTTAAATGAAATATTTGTCACTTTTCTATCTGTATTTTTTAAAATAGAATTTAACCCCCATTCATACCGGGTTCCTAAACTAAGCTTATTACCAATCTGGTGTCTAAAATCAAAAAACAGGGAAGAATAATTTCTTGTTTCAGCACTTATATCCTTGTTCGCGGTTGTGGTTTTAAGTTCGGGAGTAAACAAATAATTTTGTGCAAGCCCTGCAATTAAATTCATATTCTTCCCAAGATCAAACATTGGCCCAATATAGACGGCTAAATTTCCAGTTGTAAATTCTCCGCTTAAGCCTGGCATTATTGACAAATTTCCATAATTACGCCATGAGCCATCCATCTCGGAGTAAATAGAAAGCCTATTGGATATTTTTCTGCTATAATAAAAACCGCCGCCTACGTCAACATGATTTAAGTCATCATTCAACCCAAAAATATTTGTAGACAATATAACACCAAATTTATTTTTTGATGGCGTAATCTCTTGGGCAACTATTGTACCTGCTATTGAACAAAGTAAAATAAGTATTAAAATTGATTTTTTCATTGATATAATTTTTAGAACTATAAAATTTTAAAATTTCCCCTTCAACACATCTACACCAATGGCATATCCATAGAGTTTCCCATTGGAATCTTTATAAATCCTGATTTTATTGCAAGCCATTCCTAAATTAACTTTTGACCATGTTTTACCGCCATCTTTGGTTTCATATCCACTGTTCATGGTGCCTACAAATCCGTGATTTTCGTCAATAAACCCAATGCCAAATTCTCTTGCATTGGCATCTTCCACCAAGTTGATTTCATTCCAGTTTTCACCGCCATCGGTTGTTTTGGCAATACGTTGTTGTTTCACGTTTGGATCGGGATTATAGGATTGGATCGTTACATAGCCTACTTCCTTTGTTGGAAAAGATACCTTCCAAGTGCCTTCAAATGGGCGATTAGATTGGTACACTTTTTTCCAGGTTCTTCCTCCATCACTGGTTTTTAAAATCAAAGCGTTCGATTTTTCTATATCCTCATCTGAGGCAGCACAAACAAACCCATTATTTTTATCAAACATTTTGATGTCGAATAACATTTTACAGTCATTGTTCATACTGTAGGATGCCCATGTTAAACCACCATCGTGCGATACCATCATATTAGCAGGAGAACCAACACGGCCTACTGCATAAATATGTACTTTGAAGTCTATTTTTCCGTGATTGATATATTGTTCTTTGACAATATCAATGGCGCAAAGTCCTTTAACATAAGGACCTTTATAGTCAACCGGCTTCCAAGTTTTACCACCATCTTTGGTTCCATACAATGGAATAGAGTCGGTTACGTTGGGGAAATAATCTGTACCAACAGTACCCGCAAAACCAACTAAGCTATCCACAAAG
>JBIJAE010000055.1:0-8043 GCA_044345895.1 Chitinophagaceae bacterium | reverse complement strand
TACGACCGGTCAGGCATGGTTGGGCGCGAATAGATATCCTGCCCAAACACTCAGCAATGAAAACATCTATCTCAAAATAATGAGCTTGAATTTTGCTACGGCAAGAAATACCGTCTACCTGAAGCCCAATGTTTTTGCACTTTTTAGCGCAAACGACCAGAGGAAAAGATTCTATTTCAATAACAGCACGACCAATGCTGTTCCTGCACCTGGGCTACCAGGCCAACAGCGGAATGGACCCATCTCAGTCAATTGGGGACCCAATTTACCCGATCTTTACCTGATGATTGCAGAATGCAAGGCAAGAGCCAACGATCTTGCAGGTGCCAAAACCGATCTTGAAACACTCAGAAGAGCGAGAATGCCATTGGCTGAAGCGACAGTAGCACTCACTACCCAAGACGCAATGGTCAAAGTAATTTTGGATGAGCGCAAACGAGAGTTTGCCGGAACAGGTTTGCGCTGGTTTGACATGAGGCGTCTATGGAGTGATACCAAATACAATAATATTGATCCCGTTCATCCACTGGGTGGTTCAACTTTCAACTTGAGGGTTGAGCGTCTTGCATTGAGAATACCGCCTGCAATTCTTCGATTGAATCCTGGCATGCCAGACAACCAGTAATAACTTTAATTTACAAGCAAGAAATCTTAACATGAAAAAAATTCTATCGCTCCTTCTGCTTTTGTTGCCATTGTTGATCATTGCACAAGAGGGTTTTACAGTGAAAGCCAAGTTTGATCAGCTGGGTACCAACAAAGTGAAGGCATCCTATTATAAAAATGGCAAGAACACTTATGATACACTTGTCGCCAACAAGAAAGGTGTTGTGCTTTGGGAAGGCAGGGTGGATGAGCCACAGATTGTCCGCATGGAAGTCTTGGATTCAAGCCTGATTCTTCGTGTTGGCAAAGCTGCATCTGCACCCCCATTCCTCATGTTCGTGCTTACCAATTCAGCCATCACCATTACTGGTGATGCAAAAGAAGCATATGCTGCGAGCATTAAATCAAAGGACAAAGAAATTGCTGACTATGAGGTCTACCGCAAAGATGAAATCGCTTTCAACCGCGCAACCTGGGAGATCCAAAAAGAACTCAACAGAAAGTTGAATGCAAAAGATACCGCTGGTAATGCTGTATTGATGGCAAAGCTTGGTGTTCTTCGCAAGGAAAACCAGCAGACACGAATGAGGTTCATCGATGCCCATCCTGCTTCATTCTCCAGCGTTCTGATGCTTACCAATCTTTTTCTTGTAATGTCCAACGAAGACATGTACAGGCGATATTCCGCCATCGACCAACGCTACAAAGATACCAAGGCCTATACAAGCCTTGGTCTTAAAGTGGAGAGCAATCGCAGAACGGCTATCGGTCAGTCGATGATTCCCTTTTCATTGGTGGGCGTAGATGGCAAACAGGTCAATACTGCAGATTTGAAAGGCAAGATCATCCTGCTTGATTTCTGGGGAAGCTGGTGTGTGCCATGTCGCAAAAGCCATCCTGCTCTTAAAGAGTTGTATGCGAAATACAAATCAAAAGGGCTTGAGATCATCGGCATTTCCAATGAAGCGTTCAGTGTAGGCAAAACAAAACAACAGCAAATAGACTCCTGGAAAACTGCCATCAAAGAAGATGGTATCGATTGGCTGCATGTGCTCAATGATGCAGACATCAATGACCTTGCCAAGTCTCATGATATCAATGGTTATCCCACCAAGTTCCTGATTGACCGCAACGGCAAGTTTATTTTAAAAATATTGGGAACCAGTGAATCATTGCACAAAACCCTTGAAGCGAAATTGGCTGAATTGATGCCTAACTGATAACTCAGAATCATGAATGATAGCCCCTTGGATTTCCAAGGGGCTTTTTTTTAAAGAGGAGGAAACGCTTTCGTTTTCCTATTGATAAATTGAATCTTCCTAGCGCAAAAGAGGGAAGATCTACTCAAACTTTGCTTATTGAAACGCAAAAAGAACCATTTAATTTCCTAATATTGAAAAGAGAAATTTTCGAAAAAGGACTTCAATCGATGAATTGAGTGTCATTTCCGGAGAAAATCTTTAGACCAAAATGAAGCCTAAGACAACATTTGACGAACTGCAGTTGATAAATAAAATGGCTGAAGGAGACATGAATTCCTTTGATGCTATTTATTGGAAGTATTACAAGGCAGTGCATGGGAATATCCTCAAACTCGTGCAGGATGACGCTTCATCTGAAGATATTTTACAGGATGTTTTTCTTTCATTGTGGGAAAATCGGGAGAAGATTGATGCTGAAAGATCTCTTGCTGGGTGGCTTTTTGTGACCAGCTACAACAGGTCTATGACTTTTTTGAAAAGAAGGCTTAGAGAGAAAATGACCCCTGTTTTACTCGATGAAGATTCAGTTGAGATGACAATGGGGCAGCCATTGGCTGAAATACGGTTGAGTGAGCTTGAAAAAGCCATCAGCACCCTATCTCCCCAGAAACAGAAAGTTTTTTACATGTGTAAGCTCAAGGGGCTCAGTTATGCAGAAACTGCTGCTTTGATGAAAATCTCCAGGCATACTGTAAAAGAGTACCTCACTGCTGCATTTCGATCCATCAAGGACCAGATGATGAAATCACCCAGTATTGGCCTGGTGGCCGGGGTTTTTTTAAGATTTTTTTCATAATACCCCCCCTATTTACAGGGCAGCGTAGTATTTATTACAACGAACGACTGCCTTGGAAGAAATTAAAACCAAATTAAAGCTCCTGTTGACCCAGACAAACTGGAATCCTGAAGACCGAAAGTGGCTTTTGGAGTTCCTGGATTCTGGGGATACGTTTTTGTTGCAGGAGTTGCTGCGAGAGGATTTTTTCAATGAAATCAATGCTTCTGTTGATCAGCATGATGAAGTAGCACAAGAAATTCTCGAGAAAATTCATCAAAAAATTACAGCAGCCAAAAGAAATTCCAGGAAATCCCGTGTTGTTCCGCTCAAGTGGATTTCAATCGCAGCTAGCTTTTTTCTGCTTGCGTTTTCTGCTTATTTTTTCCTTTACAACAAGCCTTCCAATCAAGTTGCCGTTGTTGAGAAACCCACAAACCAGCCATTGCTAAACGATTTTGTGCCTGGGGGTGATAAGGCTGTCTTGACCCTTGCTGATGGCTCGGTTGTTATTCTAGACGATGCATCCAATGGGAACATTGCCGTACAAGGTGCCGTTCAGGTTCAAAAAGTCAATGACGGAAAACTTCAATACCAAGCCGGGGGAGAAGAGTTGGAAACCGTATTCAATGCTGTATCAACCCCTAAAGGAGGAAAATTTCAGTTGACACTTTCAGATGGTACCAAAGTTTGGCTCAATGCATCTTCTTCGCTCAGGTTTCCTGTCGTTTTTAACGGAAATGAACGAAAAGTTGAACTGCATGGGGAAGGTTATTTTGAAGTGGCAGAGAACAAGCAAAAGCCATTCAGGGTAGATGTTGCTGGCAAAGGTGAGATTGAAGTGTTGGGAACGCATTTTAACGTGAATGCCTATGCTGATGAAGCATCCCTGAACACAACATTGCTCGAAGGAAGCGTAAAGGTTAGGGCTGGATCCAGTTCAAAACCATCGATGTTGGTACCAGGCCAACAGGCAAAAATTTTCCCTAATGGGGAACTGAAAACAACAAGCAATATCAATCTTGAGGAGGTTGTTGCGTGGAAGAATGGCAAGTTTCATTTTGGAGAATCAACCGATATGGAGACCGTAATGCGTCAGATTGGAAGATGGTATGATGTGGAAGTGGAATATTCAGGAAATTTTTCTGGCAAACACCTTGGAGGTACCATTTCAAGAGAGGTAAACGCATCGAAAGTTTTTGAAATGCTGGAGATGACCGGGATAGCGAAATTCAGGATTTCGGGGAAGAAAGTGTTAGTGGTTGCTCAAAACAATTAAGTTCAGGAAACCCAAAAAAAACCGCCTCGAGTGGAAGTCGAGACGGCATAATGCCTGGGTACCTAATAAATAAGTCGTGACAGACCTGTATCATTAACCCAAACAAACCAAAGTTATGCATTTTAAGCCTTTATCAAGCCCTCCAAAAAGGTACTCAGGAACATTAATCAAAACCATTCTGATGATGAAATTCACAGTTTTCTTATTGCTGGTTGCCTGCATGCAGGTTTCAGCAAACGGATTTTCTCAGGTATCACTTGCAGAGAAGAATGTCCCTTTGAGATCAGTGTTCAAAAAGATCCAAAAGCAGACAGGATTTGATTTTTTGTATGGCTCCCAATTTTTGCAGGAGGCAGGGAATGTCAGCATTGATGTCAGCAATGTGAGCCTTGAACATGCGCTTGACCTTTGCTTCAAGGGTAAGCCATTGACTTATGCCATTATTGAAAAGACCATTGTTGTGAAGCCAAAGCCATTGGTGATGGCTGATGTTACTCCTGTAGTGGAGCTGAGTGAGATCATCTCAGGTAAAATAACAGATGAGCAGGGAATGCCGCTTGCAGGGGCATCGGTATATGTCAAGGGTTCATCAAAGGCAACAGTAACAGATGCACAGGGTCGTTTCAACCTTGAAGTGGACAACCTGGATGGCACCTTGGTACTTTCATTTGTGGGCCGCGTTCAGCAGGAGCTTCCGCTGAAAGGGAAAAAAACATTCAATGTTGTGTTGAAATCAGCTACTGAGGATCTTTCTGATGTGGTAGTGATTGGGTATGGTAGCCAGAAAAAAGAAACGCTTTCCGGAGCCGTTGTTAACATAAAAAGCAAGGACATCCTTACCACCAAAAGCACCAGTGTAGTGAGCAATATCCAGGGTAAAATCCCCGGTGTTCATATCAGGCAACAGACCGCAGAGCCTGGTACTTTTAACAGCCTTGTTAGCATCAGGGGTTTTGGTACACCGCTGCTTGTGATTGACGGAGTTCCTCGTGATGGGATGTCGGATTTTGAGCGATTGAACCCGGAGGATATCGAGAGCATTTCTGTTTTGAAAGATGCCGCTGCTGCCATTTATGGAATGAATGCAGACAATGGAGTAATCATTGTTACAACCAAAAAAGGGCAGAAAGGATTGGCAAAATTCAACTACAGCAGTTTTGTCGGCTACAAGCAGCCAACCAGCATGCCTGATATGGTGGATGCTTATACCTATCGCACCATCAGGAATGAAATGGACCGCAATACCAAACTCTCTCCAACATTCAGTCAAACAGATCTTGACAAGTGGAAAGCGGGAACTGAACCAGGTTACATTGATTATGACTGGTTTAATGAAACCCTCAGAGACTTTACCATGCAGCAACAGCACAATATCTCTGCATCAGGTGGATCGGAGGGGGTAACCTATTATACCAGCCTTGGTATACTCGCTGATGATGGTATTTTGAAAAGCGACATTCAGAAATACAGAAAATACAATTTCCGTACGAATGTGACATTTCAAATGACGAAGAACCTTAAGGCTATTGTTACATTGGCCGGGAAAGTGGATAATAACAGAAGCCCCCAAGGGTCTTATTTTTGGTTTTTCAAGCCCCTTATCATCGCTGATCGTGCTTTCTCACCTTTTGTACCCGGAACCAACAATGTAACCCGTATTCCTCCTGAATTCACAAATCCTTATGCATTATCAACAGAAGCCATTTCGGGTTATGAGAAATGGAGCAATGTGCAATATCAAACGCAGGTGGAACTTCAGTATGATGTCCCTTCTGTGAAAGGCCTCAAAATGGGTGTTGTTGCCGCCTATGACGGCAATAACAACAATTGGTCAAACCTTGCCAGGTCCTATTACCAATACGACATCAGTACAAATGCTGCAACGTTAAGGGGACAAAATCGGTACGTCAATACCATGACGCAACTGGGGCGGGCTGTTGTTCAGGCAAGCGCAAATTATAAAACAACCATTGCAAAAAATCACCATATTGGCGCTACTGTTGTTGGAGAGATGCGTTCATTGAGATCTGATATTATCAATGCTTCCCGTTTTTATGCTGACGTGTACACTTGGGATATCCTCAACCAAGGAAGTATTACAAATGCACAAAATGGTGGGGACAGAATTATTCAAAAGTATCTCTCTCTGCTTGGTCGCTTTAATTATGATTTCAAGAACAAATATTTATTGGAAGTTGCCTTTCGCGAAGACGGATCCTATCGATATGCACCCGGAAAACGATGGGCCATGTTCCCCTCTGCTTCCGCAGGCTGGAGGGTTTCGCAAGAAAATTTTATGCGCAACAATGTACCCTGGATTTCCAACCTCAAACTCAGGGCATCATACGGAATGATGGGTGCTGACCAGGGCAATCCATTTGAATATTATCTGGGGTACAGGTATGGCAATATAGATCAGGGATACATTTTCAACAATGGGGTGCTTACTGCAGGCATGGTGCCTCCCGGAGTAGTAAACGAAAACCTTACCTGGATCAATACAAGAACGGCCAATATTGGAATTGACCTGAGTCTTTGGGATGGCAAACTGGGAATTGTTGCAGATTGGTTCCAAAAAAACCGTAACGGACTCTTGGCAACAAAGATCCAGTCAGTACCCAATACATTCGGAGCTTCATTTCCTCAGGAAAACATCAACAAAGACATGGTCAAGGGCTTTGAGGTGATGGTTTCGCACAAAAACCGAATCGGTAAGCTTCGTTATGATCTCAGTGCCAACATGACCTATGCAAGAAAATACCTTGTATACAGCGAAAGGGCACCATATGCAAGCAGCATGCAAAAATGGAAAGATACCTGGGGCACCGGTGGCCGTGTGCTGGGTCGCGAGTGGGGATATACCTACGACGGACGCTATACTGATTTGCGACAATACCAAACCGCACCATTGATGGGTGGTGCAGCTGGTAATTCCATGATGCTTCCTGGTAGTTATGCAGTCAAGGATGTTGATGGAAACGGCATTATCAATGGAGACGATCAATTGCCTGAGTTTTGGTCTGGTCAGTACCAGGGTTTTGCAGGTAATCCGCCATTGCAATATGGTGCAACAATCAATCTTGCATGGGGTGCATTTGACTTGAATATGTTATTTCAAGGTGCAGCATTGTTCTCGATTTTTGCTTCACCCAATGATGTTTGGGGATATGGGCGTTATCCTGGCCTTTGGGAAAAGTATTTAGACCGGTGGCGTTTGGAAGATCCTGCTATGAATCCGTATGATCCTTCCGCCAAATG
Organism: Chitinophagaceae bacterium; assembly: GCA_044345895.1. Taxonomy (GTDB): domain Bacteria; phylum Bacteroidota; class Bacteroidia; order Chitinophagales; family Chitinophagaceae; genus Pollutibacter. The sequence continues at coordinate 863 of JBIJAE010000055.1, read as the reverse complement.
GATTCCAGGTACATATCCGGCACTTCGATCCAACTTCAGCAATACCACGGATGCCCTGACTACTGATCGTTGGAGATTGAATGCATCTTATCTGCGGTTGAAGAGTACTGAGATTGGTTATACCCTTTCACCTCAATTTGCAAAAAGATTGAAAATTGACAACCTGAGGATTTTTGCCAACGGATTCAACCTCTTCACTTTTGCCAATCCACTGGCAAAGAATCTGGATCCTGAGAAGGAAGAAGGAGCTTATCAGGCAGACCTTACTTATCCCCTCATGAGGTCTTTCAACTTTGGTATCAACCTTAACTTTTAAATGATTGATGTAATGAAAAAAATAATCATATATACCGGCATGATCATCGCAGGTCTTGCCCTTGCCTCATGTAAGAAATACCTTGAGGTCCAACCTTTGGACAGGGTTCCCGCTCAACAATTGTTGTCTGATCCAAACGGCGTAAAGACATTGTTGGCCAATCTTTACAGTAAAATGCCTGTTGAGGATTATAAATACAATCCGGGGCTCAGCTTTAACTACCACCGTACGCCTGGTAACAATTATATTGAGCCAGGATTTGGCACTGCTTATTTGACCGATGAAGCAAGTCTTTCTGCAGGCTCTGGGATTGGCCCGGTCAATGAGAACTACTGGGGTTTTGATGGCATACGCCAAACAAACCAGTTGCTCGAACAGCTTCCTGTGGTAACCACCCTCACTGCTGCACAAAAAGCAGCCCTTGTAGCCGAGTGCCGATTCATTCGTGCCTACATGTATTTTACCATGGCAAGAAGGTATGGTGGGGTGCCCATCATTGAGAAGTCCTTGGAATACAAGCCCGGAACAGATAATGCTGATCTGTTTG
>JBIJAE010000002.1:0-28329 GCA_044345895.1 Chitinophagaceae bacterium | reverse complement strand
CTGCATTGATCTTGATGCCCTGCAAGTGTGCATATTGTGTGGCATCCATGTGCACGTAGTCGTTGAAGGAAATGATGGCCGTTGGCCTGTTTTTCAGCGAGAGGAGTTTTTTGATGGCAATGGTTGGTCCCTCTTTGGTGAGGTCTGTGCTCTCAAAGTAGCGCATGTCGATTTTCATCTTCTTTTGCGAAAGCGCCTGCTTGTATCCTTCCAGCCTTTCGCGGCTGGCAGTGAGCTTGGCAGGACCATTGATCATGGCAATCTTTCTGTATCCCCTGCTGTACAACCAGTTCACCATGTCGATGGTGCTTTTGTAAATATCGCAGTACACCTTGTGAACATCTGCCTGGTCCGGAACCCTGTCAAAAAATACAATGGGGATACCTGCAGTCTCAATCTCCTTGAGGTAACTGATCTTGTAGGTATTTTTTGAAAGGGAGATGATAATGCCATCAACCCTTTGTCTTTTCATTGATTCAACAACACGCTTTTCGATGGCAGGATCGTCATGGCTTTGTCCGAAAAGGATGGTATACTCGTATTGGGTTGCTGCAGCTTCGATTCCGCTGATGGCCTGGGAAAAAAATTCTTCTTTGATGGATGGCAGCACCACACCGATGACAGCAGTTTTTTGCTGCTTGAAAAAAATGGCCTGGGCGTTTGGTTCGTATTTCATTTCGCGTGCGAGTTCTTTCACGCGTTCTTTTGTTTTGAGGCCAATCCTTGGATGGTCATGCAATGCCCTCGATACCGTGGATATTGATACGTTGAGCCTCAGGGCTATTTCCTTGATGGTAGGATGATTGGCACTCATGTTCGTTGGAGATGAAGTTACTGAAAAAGATCAGCCATGTGTCCAATGCTGCTGAGTTTTTTGGCAGCCTCTTGAAGGGTAGCATCGCGTTTCGCAAAACAAAAACGCAATACCTGGTCATCGTTTCCATCTGCATAAAAAGCAGCAACCGGAATGGTGGCCACACCCATTGTTTTGGTCAGTTGAATGGCAAGTTCCATGGCGGGCACTTCACCCAATTTTTCATAAGTGGCACAAACAAAATAACTGCCTGATGAATTGAGCATGGTAAAGGGAGAGTCCTTCATTTCATGGAGAAACAAGTCCCTTTTGCGTTGCATGAAGGAGGACAAGCCCAAATACCGTTCTTCCTGCTGCAGGTGAGCGGCCAATGCAACCTGTGTGGGCGTGAAACAACAGAAGGCATCAAATTGGTGGATCTTCCTGAACTCTGCTGTGAGCGCCGATGGGGCAACGCAGTATCCCAGCTTCCATCCAGTGCAGTTGTAGACTTTCCCGAAGGAAAAACAAACAAAACTCCTTGAAAACAATTCAGGATATTTCAGGATGCTGTTGTGCATCAATCCGTCGAAAACCAAATGTTCGTAGACCTCATCACTGATCAGGAAAATTGACGTGTCGCGCAGGAAATCCTGCAAGATTAAAATGTCTTCATGTGCCAACAAACTACCGGTAGGATTGTGTGGTGAGTTGATGATGATGGCTTTGGTCTTGCTGTTGATGGCATTTTTTACTTTTTCCCAATTGATCTTGTAGGTAGGAAACTCAAGGGGTATGCGAACCGGAATGCCACCATTGGCAATGATGTTGGGGATATAGCTGTCGTAGGCGGGCTCAAAAACGATCACTTCATCTCCTGGCTGGAGAATGGTGGTGAAAGCAGTATAGATGGCATAGCTGCCGCCTGGTGTGATGGTAATGTTTTCTGCAGGGGAAAGGTTGTTGCCATAGCATCGCTGGATTTTTGCAGCGATGGCTTCCCGAAGAGGCATGTATCCCGCCATGGGAGCATACTGGTTGTGACCATCGGTGATGGCCTTGGCCGCCAATGCTGCCAATTCCTCATCCATCTGAAAATCCGGAAATCCCTGGCCAAGGTTGATGGCACCATGTTCTGCAGCGAGGGCGCTCATCACCGTGAAAATGCTGGTGCCGGTATTGGGGAGTTTGGATTGTATGGTTTAAGGGTTTAGGGGTTTAGAGGTTTAGGGGTGTAGAGGTTTAAGGGTTAAAGGGTTTAGAGGTTTAGGGGTGTAGAGGTTTAAGGGTTTAAAGGTTGAAGGGTTTAGGGTATTGTTAAATGAAAATGGATAATTAAATGACAATACTGCATCAGCAAGAATGGTCCTCACAAACCCTCACAACCCCTAAACCCCTAAACCTCTACACCTCTACACCTCTAAACCCCTACACCTCTAAACCTCTACACCTCTACACCACTCAACCCACAACTCAAAACCCATTGCCTTTACAAATACCTATCTCCCTTGTTTCGCTTGATCTCTGCCACATATTGCTTGATCTCCTGCTCTTTTTCTTTTTTGCAGATCATCAGCACATCTTCGGTATCAACGATGATGTAGTCGTTCAATCCCTGGAGCAGGACAAGTTTGTTGTTGGGAACATGCACCATGTTATGGGTTGCATCAATCACCATCACCTCAGAGCCAGAAACGGCATTGCCCAGGTAATCCTTTTCCATGTTTTCATGGGCAGAATTCCAAGTTCCAAGATCGCTCCAACCAAAAGAAGAAGGAATGATATAGACGTTGTCTGCTTTTTCCATCACTGCATAGTCAATCGATACATTGGTGCAAAGTGGATAGATCTTTTCAATGGCTGCCTTTTCTTTCTCGGTATTGAATAAGGTTTTTTCAGCCTCAAATATTTCTGCCAGTTCAGGAAGGTGCTTTTCAAATGCAGCCACGATATTGTTTACCTGCCACACGAAAATACCGGCATTCCAAAGGAATTCTCCACTGGAAACAAAGGTCTTGGCAAGGTCTGCATTCGGCTTTTCGGTAAAGGTTTTCACCTTGTATACATTGTCGCTGGCGGGCTGTTGCTCAAACTGAATGTAACCATAACCCGTGTTGGGATGGGTTGGCTTGATGCCGAGGGTAATCAATGCCTTATGTGCTTTGACAAAACTCGTTGCTTCCAGACAAACCTTGGTAAATGCTGTATCATCGAGAATGATATGGTCTGCAGGTGCGCAGATCAGTGTGCCTTTATCGTTCAATTGCTGTAACTTGTAGGAGATATAGGCAATGCAGGGAGCCGTGTTCTTTCTGGAAGGTTCGGCAACGATATTTTTGGCCGGAATTTCAGGAAGCTGGTCACGTACGATTTCAACATATTCCTCTGAGGTAACTATATAAATATTCTCTACAGGAATGAATTTTTTGAACCGATCATGGGTAGCTTGAATCAGCGTTCTACCCGTGTTGAGGATATCGAGGAATTGCTTGGGATAAGAGGTGCGGCTCATGGGCCAAAACCTGCTTCCAATTCCCCCGGCCATGATGGCCACATAATGGTTGTTGTTCATCATAATGTTTGCTTAAATAATACCTTCTCTGATCAGGTCATGCAAATGTATGACACCTGCGTAGTGTTTGTCCTCTGTAACAATCAATTGGGTGATATTGTTTTTTCTCATCCTGTCCAGCGCATCAACTGCCAGGGCATCGCCCTCAATTGTTTTTGGATGGATGCCCATGATGTCTTTTGCTGTTGTATGGATGATGTCATTCCCTTTTTCAAGCATTCTCCTCAGGTCACCATCAGTGATGACACCCGTCAGCATGCCCTCGTCATCCAACACAGCGGTAAGCCCCAGTCTTTTTTGGGTAATTTCCACAATCACATCTTTGAGCGAGCTGTTTTGGTTGATGGCCGGACGCTCGTTCAACTTGCTCAGGTCGCTGACCCGGAGGTATAATTTTTTGCCCAGGCTACCGCCGGGATGAAATTTTGCAAAATCGGATGAGGAAAAACCTTTCACTTCCATCAGACAAACCGCTAGGGCATCGCCCATGGCCAGTTGTGCGGTGGTACTGGAAGTGGGGGCAAGGTTGTTGGGACAGGCCTCCTGGCTGACGGTGGTATTGAGCAGCAGGTCTGCACCAAGGGCCAGTGAGGAGTTCATGGTTCCTACCATGGCAATCAGTTTGTTGCCAAGGTTCTTGATCAGGGTGATCAGGACCTTGATCTCCGGGCTCTCCCCACTTTTTGAGATGATCATCACGACATCGTCTTGCTGAACCATGCCCAGGTCTCCATGGATGGCATCTGCAGCGTGCATGAAAATGGATGGCGTACCGGTGCTGTTGAGAGTAGCAACGATTTTTTGGCCGATGATGGCGCTTTTGCCGATTCCGCTCACCACAAGTCGGCCTTTCATCTTGTCGAGGAGGTGAACGACCTCAACAAATGAGTCATCAATGAATTCCCTCAATTCCATGATAGAACCGGCCTCGATGGAAAGGGTTTGTTTGGCGATTTCCCTGATAGAGATATTCTGCATTTACAATGGTTACAAAGCCCCTTTGGGCCGGTAGAACTGCAAAAGTACCATAATTTAAAGATGTTTGAAAGCCTGTTCCCTGAGGAATTCTGCCCTATTATCGGTAAATTTGTATGGAGCCTGGTCAATCAGGCCCCCTGAACAGAACCTTCTGTCTAATTTTTGGTTATATTAAATTCAAATATCTTAAACAATATCAGCTTTAACCTATAATGCCTCCTTCAAAGAATAAAAAAACAGCAAAAGATCCAATACCACAAGCTACAGCGGCCTGGGACCTGCTTTCACCACTAAGACAGTATTTTGGGTTTGATGCTTTCAGGGGCAACCAGGAGGCCATCATCAACAATGTGCTGAATGGGAAAGATACTTTTGTCATCAAGCCTACGGGAGGCGGCAAAAGTCTTTGTTACCAACTGCCCGCCATGATCAGCGAGGGTTGTGCCATTGTGGTTTCTCCCCTCATCGCCCTCATGAAAAACCAGGTAGACTTGGTGCGGGGTTATAGCAGCAATGACAATGTGGCCCATTTCCTGAATTCAACCCTCACAAAAAAGGAGATCAGGGAGGTGCATGAAGACTTGAATGCCGGCACAACAAAAATGCTGTATGTTGCTCCCGAGACACTTACCCGCCAGGAAAACCTTGATTTTTTCAGTGACCTGAAAATTTCATTTTTTGCTGTGGATGAGGCCCATTGTATCTCAGAATGGGGACATGATTTCAGGCCAGAGTACCGCCGCTTGCGGGAGATGATGGACCAGATTGATGCAAAAGTGCCTGTCATTGCGCTCACTGCCACTGCCACCCCTAAAGTGCAGGGAGATATTGTGCACAACCTTGGATTGAGGAATCCTGATATTTTTATTTCATCCTTCAACAGGCCCAACCTCGAATATGAGGTCAGGCCCAAGGTGAAAAAGGACCAGACCATCAAGGGGATGGTAAAATTCATTCACGAGAACAGGGGCAAGAGCGGGATCATTTATACACTGAACAGGAAGACTACAGAAGAGCTGGCTGAACTCTTGAACGTCAATGGCATCAAGGCGGGCGCATACCATGCGGGCCTCGATAGCAAGTTGCGGGCTGAGCGGCAAGACCAGTTTTTGAACGAAGACATGCAGGTGATTGTCGCAACCATCGCTTTTGGCATGGGCATCGACAAGCCAGACATTCGCTTTGTTATTCATTATAATATTCCCAAGAGCCTGGAAAACTATTACCAGGAAACGGGCAGGGCAGGCAGGGATGGCATGGAAGGCAAGTGCATTTTGTATTATTCCCACAAGGATGTTTCCAAGCTGGAACATTTCCTGCGCGACAAGCAATTGAGTGAGAGGGAGGTTGGTGGTCAGCTCATTGATGAGATGGTTGCCTTTGCCGAAAGTGGTCAGTGCAGGAGAAAAGTGCTGATGAATTATTTTGGCGAGAAGTACATGGCCGACAATTGTGGCGCCTGTGACAATTGTTTGCATCCCAAAGAACAGATTGAGGCAAAGGCCAATGCTGTTAAACTGCTGAAGGTGATCAAGGCCCTGGACGAAAGGTTTGCGGCTGATTATGTGGTCAACATCACCATTGGCAGGTTGATTCCGCAGATCAAAATGTACAGGCATGATGAATTGGCCGTTTTTGCCACAGGTGACGATGAGCCAGAACTCTACTGGACCTCGTTGATCCGCCAGATGCTCCTGGAAGGACTTTTGCAGAAAGACATTACCGAACACGGCATATTGAAGATCAGCAAAGATGGTACACAGTTCCTTAAGAAACCGGTATCTTTTTCAATGACCATGGGCAATTTCTATGAGGATGCCAATGAGGATGATGATGAAGCAGTGGCAGATGGTGGTGGAACCGCTACAACTGATCCGCAGTTGTTCGAGATGCTCAAAGAGCTCAGAAAGCAGTTTGCCAAAGAGAAAAAACTCCCTCCCTTTGTGATCTTCCTTGAAACGTCACTGGAAGACATGGCCACCCAGTATCCAACAACGCTTGCGGAGCTTGAGAAAATCAGTGGTGTGAGCAAGGGCAAGGCCATCCGCTATGGTCAAACATTTGTTGACCTGATTGCGAAATATGTTGCTGAAAATGACATCACCAAGCCAGATGATTTTGTGATGCGCAGTGTAGTCAACAAAAGTGGCGACAAGGTATTTATCATTCAGCAAGTCGATAAAAAAGTAGGGCTCGACACCATTGCCAAGAACCGCGACATGAAAATGGAGCAATTGCTGGAGGTGATGGAAACCATTGTTGCCAGTGGCACAAAACTCAACCTGGATTATGCCATTGACCAAATGGTAGACGAGGACGATCAGGAAGACATACTGGATTATTTCAAAAGCTGTGAAACCAGCAGCCTGGATGTAGCCAAAGAAGAACTTTCAGACCTTGATCTTGAGTGGGAACAATTGAAAATTATGCGGATCAAGTTCCTCAGTGTTTATGGAATGTAACAGATTCCGGGGCAGAAGCTTTTTTGCAATGAGCAGATGATAAGGGTGATACTAGTATTTTTCTTTCATGTAATTCATCAAGTCAATGGCGTTTTTGGCATTGATCTTTCTCAGGATATTTTTTCTGTGGGTATTCACGGTATGCAGGCTCAAATGAAGGGTCTCTGCAATCTTTTCACTTGAAAGTTCAAGGCATACCAACCTGGCGATTTCAATTTCTCTTTCTGTAAGTTGTTTTTCAGGCTGAGCGGCCCTTGACATTTTTTCGATTTCTATTGAGTCATAAAAATATCTTTTGTTGCCAGTGACCAAATCAAATACCCTCAGCATTTCTTCTGCACCAATTGTTTTCAGCAAATAGCCTTTTGCACCCAATTCAAGTGCCCGGTTGCGGATGTTTGCGTCACGGCGCATCGTAAGGATAAGACATAAAGAAGGAATGCCTGCTTGCTTTATTTTTTCCAACAGTTCCAGTCCGTTGGACTCATTCAGGTGGTAGTCAATCAGAACAAGGTCTGGTTGCAGCCTGATCACATCCTGAAATGCACGGTCTATTGTTTCTGCATGACCAACACAATGGTATTTTTCCTGCAGGCTGATGAATATTTCTATGCTTTCAAGAAAAAGCCGGTGATCATCACAGATGTAAATTGAATATTTTTTTGTCATGCGTTGGTCAGAGGAATTTTGATGATATAAGCCGTTTTGCCGGGTTCGGTTCTGACGGAAATTGTTCCTTCAAGAAATTTTACCCTGCTGTGAATGTTGTTTACACCATGTTTGGATTTTACTTTTTCCTGTTTGATGCCAATGCCATTGTCTGTCTGGCTGATCAACAGCTCATCATTGTTCTTGACCAGATGAAGCTGGATTTTGCTGCATTGGGCATGTTTGATGGAATTGGTGATCAATTCACACACTATTCTGTATACCTTCAGTCCAATTTGTTGATTGACATTGAGCGGAACGGGGTCGTAGTCAAAATGGATTCCAGTTGCCTTTTCAAATACCAGCGTTCTTTCCTTGATGATTTGCGATAAATCCTGTGTTTCAAATTCAGGTGGAATCAAATCATCTACAATGTCATGCAATTCATTGCTGCATTGGTCAACAAGTCCTATGAATTGATCCATGTCTGCATTCAGGGCTTGGTCCTTTCGCTGAATCTTTAGTGTTTGCAATTTTATCTTCATTACCGCAAGCAGTCCGCCAACCTGGTCATGAATATTTTTTCCGATGGTACTTCTTTCATGTTCTTGTGCTGCAATGATTTTTTCGGTCATGGCCTTGTCCTGTCTGTGGGAGGCTTCAAGGTCCATCAAAATCTGTTGTTGTTTTTTTTGACGGTACTGTTGAATATTAGCAAAAGCGAAAAGTCCAATGATTAGAAAATGGGTGGTTGCAGAAATATATTCGTCGTTTTCAGGGAAGGGGAAAATATCAACTCCGGTAAGCTTAAGACCCTCCTTCAACACAAAAATAAAATTTATCGCAAAGCCTAAGTTGTGAAAAAGAAACTGGCGCTTTTTAAAAAAATTCAACAGGTAAAAAAGCAATAGCAGCAGCCCCAACACAATAATTAGCGTGCCAATTATTAATAGGATATATTTAAGTTCTGCATTTTCAAAAAGATCAGGCAAGCCCAAAACTGTGATGATTCTTATCAACATGATGATGATAAAAGTTTTGAATAGAACGTTTGCAAAGCCGGTGATCTGGTCTTTGTAAAAGGAAAGAAAATAGTAGACAAAGGCGCTGATGGAACAGGAGGAGGTAAAAACCCTTGCTGCATGCTGGATGAATACATTGTTGGGCCATACCAACTGAAACAGGATTCCATTGATGTTCAGTATCCAAAGAACAGACACAAGAATATAGAGCGAAAAAATACTGCTGATTTTTTCTTTTTTGAATATTCCAAGCGTCAAAAATGCCAATGAAAAAATCAGCGATACGGACAAGACAATCACGAAGAAAAAGGTATCGCCCACTCTTTGCCTTTCGAATTGATCCAGACTAAATAAAACAAGGTTATATACCTGTGTTTCACCTGAATTGTCCAGTGTTAAAAGGAGGGAGTCTGTTGCTCCTGGGGCCGTAGTGATGGGCAGTATAAAATCCCAAAAAAATACAGGCCTGGTATTAAATGCATGATGATCCCCTGTTGCATAAATAGTATCTGCCTTGCGGTTGGTTAAAATAAGATCATTGACATGTGGGTTGTTGATTTTTAAATAATGTGTTTTGCTTGAATTGTCTGTGTTCTTAAAAATCAGACCAATTTTGACAGGGCCCTGGGTAAATCCGTGGTTCCTGTAATACCCCTTTTCAACAAGTTGTTTCTCATTCAGCCAAACTGTTTTTTCCTGGCCAAGGGATGCCATTGCCCAGCAGAAAAAAAGTAAAAAAAATAGCAACCTTGGCATCACCAAATATAACAATTTCAATTCTTGGAACTGTTCAGTAGAAAAAGGTATATGCAACGCGTTGATATATAGTCTACCTGTTTTGTATACTAGTTAAATTGACCTATCTTTGTAGCATAATATTCGTTGATGTACAGGGTAACAAAAACAATGGTCATGATTGCATTTTTGATGGGTTTCATCGCTGATACTGCTGCGCAGCGCAATACCAGTACATACAAGAATGAAATACTGGAATGGGACAAGAAGCGGATGGAGTCCCTGAAGTCGGCAACCGGTTGGGTGAACCTTTCCGGGTTGTTTTGGCTCAAAGAGGGTGAGAACAAGTTTGGCAGTGCTGATGGAAATGAATTGGTATTCAAGGAGAAGGACTTCCCTGCACAGTTGGGCACTTTCCTGTTGAAGGGGAATGAGGTTGTCTGGACAACTGCTGGAGACCATGCGGTATTTGTTGAGCGTGAAAAGATCAAAACAGCTACCATTTTCAGTGGGGAAGAAGAAAACGCACCACAATTGGCTTTTCAAACCTTCAGGTGGAGTGTGATCAAGCGCGAAGACCTGATTGGCATTCGGTTTCGTGACCTGGCCAGCCCCTTGCTTGAGAAACTGCAACACATACCACGCTATACCATCGACCAGGACTGGAAGATCAATGCCCGCATTGAAAAATCTGCCCTGCCTTCCGTGTTAATCTTGAATGTTCTCGGACAAACCACCCAGGAAAAGTCTCCCGGTAAAGTTGTTTTTGAATTCAAGGGAAAATCATACTCCCTTGATGTGGTTGATGAAGGTACAACCAACTTGTTTGTATTGTTTGGAGATGAAACCAATGCCAAGGACACCTATCCGACTGGTCGATTCTTGTACATTCCGAGGCCCGATGCCGATGGCAATACTGTTATTGATTTCAACAAGGCCTTCAATCCACCCTGTGCCTTCACGCCTTTTGCCACCTGCCCCATTCCGCCCAAACAGAATATCTTACCATTTGCAGTGAAGGCTGGGGAGCGAAAGATTCACCTTTAGGCCATCAATTCCCAGGTGCATAAGGGAACCGCAGGCTCTTGTAATAATCAAGAGTTTTATCTGGTTGCTCCAAATGAGCAGGGATGGGCATTTTGGAAAATGTCTGGAAATAAAGCAGGCATGCATTCCTCCACCACACCGCTTCTTTTTCCTGAATGTTCAAAAGCATCATTACATGGTTATGGCGTTCGGGGTCGATTTGCTTGTTGAGCGACTTCCATTGGTTCCTCATCTCTCTCATGTCAGTTACACCCTGGTAATAATGATCAACCAATTCATTCCATAGTGTTTTACCGGATTTCATTTTTTGGCTCCAGGAGGCATGATGAAACCAAAGCAGGTATTTCTCGTCGCAGGTTGTTGGATCGAGCCATTGTTGGCTGACCTCCGGGGCAAATTGTGCAAGGGCATTGCTTCCCTTTGTTGTTCTGTCAAAGCCAATGCCCAGGCTGTCGGCCTTGTGGTAATAAACAGGATTCCAATCCGGTCGGCCCAGATTGTTGCTCCAGGGAGCCGGTCCGTAATGGTGACCGTTGCCCATGATGTGGGCCAGCCCCATCGGTGTCATGTAGTTCACCAGTGCCTCGTGGCTCTTCATCATGATCTTGCTGATGCTGTTTACGGCCTGTGGTTCGTTTGTAAATGTTTGTCTTATCCATTCATCCGCAATCTTTTCGCTGCTGATGTTAAGGTCCCAGGCAAGCCTTCCAAACGCATACCAGTTCGCCTGTCCAAACAGGTGGCCAGTCCAGTTCCTGTCGTTCCCAATATTGGAAACCCCAGACATGCCTGTGATGGGGGTTTCGTGGATCTTTCCTTCAATGACCTTTGCAACCGTGGATCCTTTGTCTTTTGCGTAGGTATCTGCATCCAGCACTTCCTTGAACATCGGCGCTTCGTAAACCAGGTGCGTTGCCTGCCCGAGGTATTCTTGCGTAATCTGGAATTCCATCATTACTGGCGTTTTCTTCATGGCACCGAAAAGGGGCGAAAAAGGTTCCCTTGGTTGAAAATCAATCGGGCCGTTTTTGACCTGCACCAAAACATTTTTCCTGAACTGACCATCAAGGGGCATGAACTCATCATAAGCCTGTTTAAAGCGGTCGTCTGATTCGGGGTTGTAAACAAAAGCGCGCCAGATCACCTTTCCTCCAAATGGCTCAACCGCATCCGCCAGCATGTTGGCCCCATCTGCATGTGTTCGCTTGTAGTTTTGGGGTCCAGGCTGACCCTCTGAATTGGCCTTCACCAAAAAACCACCAAAGTCTGGGATGTATTGGTATATCTCAGCTGTTTTTTGTTTCCACCATTGTTGTACCGCTTCATTCAGTGGGTCTGCCGTCTTAAACCTGTCCAGTTCTATCGGAGCGCTGAACCTTGCGGTAAGGAAAACCTTTATTCCATAAGGACGAAAAATATTGGCCAGTGCAGCTATTTTTTCAAGATAAGGTTTGGTAAGGGTGATCGCATTTGCATTGACATTCGTAACGGTTACGCCGTTGATGCCGATGGAGGCATTGGCCCTTGCATAATCCGTATAGCGTGGGTCTTTGTAGTCGGGAAGCGTATGCCAATTCCAAAGTGCAATGCCCGCATAGCCCCGCTCAACATGCCTGTTGAGGTTGTCCCAATGGTTCAGCAGGCGCAATTGTAATGCAGGAGAGGAACTGATGTTGAGTGCGTTGATGTTTGCGTTGGACTGGAGCAGCCTGAGCAAATGAAAAGCGCCATACAGCACACCGATGTCTGAAGATGAACTGATGACGGTAAGCCGCTTGTTGTTCTCAATGATGCTTTTGATGCTGAATCCCTCTTTGTTGACTGGAACAGCAATAGAACTGCTGATCAGTTTTTTGATTTCAGTTGAATTGCCAATGATCAATGAGCCATTTTGCATCTGGCTTTGTGCCACAATATTTTTATCCAATATGCCTCCCAATCCTTTCTTTAGCTCTTCCCTTGCCACAAGCATGGTGGGAGATTGGCTGTTGCAAATGATGCCGCTGAAAATTGACCTGTATGCATTGAGGATGGCAATATCTGTTGGTTTTTTATACCGCAACCAAAGTTCATAGCCATCTTCTGCCAGTGTGTTGATGGAACAAAGCAAGAGGATTGCAAAAAAATAAAATCTTTTCATGATACCATTTGTGGTGAAAACAAGCAAGTAAACACCATTAATTTAGTAACTTTTGCCATCAATTGAAATTAAAATATGGCACAAGAGCTCAGGAGCCGCGGTTGGTTTGGCAGGAAAGACAAAGATGGCATCATTTACAGGAGCTGGATGAAAAACCAGGGCATGCCCAACGACATGTTTGATGGCAGACCAGTCATCGGTATTTGCAATACATTCAGCGAACTGACACCCTGCAACGCACATTTCCGCGATTTTGCAGAAAGCATCAAGCGAGGCGTTCTGGAAGCGGGTGGATTTCCTTTGGAGTTCCCGATCATGAGTCTGGGAGAAACCTTGCTTAAGCCAACAGCGATGTTGTTTCGCAACCTGGCCAGTATGGATGCTGAAGAGTCTATCCGCGGCAATCCGATGGATGGCGTGGTGTTGATGACAGGCTGCGACAAAACAACCCCTTCCACCGTAATGGGTGCTGCCAGCGTGGGCTTGCCAACAATTGTTGTTCCCGGCGGGCCGATGTTGAACGGGCGGTACAAGGGGCAGACCATTGGCTCCGGAACGCATGTCTGGAAATTTGATGAAGACATGAAAACGGGCAAGATGACCCAGGAAGAATGTGAGTTTGCCGAAAGCTGCATGAGCAGAAGCATCGGGCATTGCATGACCATGGGAACTGCCTCCACAATGGCCACCATGGTGGAGGCGCTGGGCCTCACCCTGAGCGGTGCCTCTGCCATACCTGCTGCCGATTCCCGTAAAAAACAAATGGCCCAATTGAGTGGAAGAAGAATCGTGGAAATGGTGAAAGAAAACCTGACCATCGACAAGATCCTCACCAGGGAAGCCTTTGAAAATGCCATCAAAGTGAATGCTGCCGTTGGCGGATCTTCCAATTTTATCATCCACCTGATTGCCATTGCCGGCAGGATTGGGGTAGACCTGAAACTGGATGATTTTGATGAACTCGGCAGCAAGATTCCACTGTTGCTGAACCTCATGCCATCGGGTAAATACCTGATGGAGGATTATTATTATGCAGGTGGTTTGCCGGTTATCCTGCATGAATTGAGGAAGGAGTTGCACGAAAACGTGATAACAGTTACGGGTAAAAACCACCATGAAAATATTAAAGGCAGTACAGATTGTTACAACAGTGATGTGATCGCAACAATGGATCAACCCTTGATTCCGGAGGCGGGTTGTGTGGTGGTCAAAGGAAATCTTGCCCTGAACGGTGCCGTCATCAAGCCTTCAGCCGCAAGCCCAGCATTGATGCAGCATACAGGCCGTGCCGTTGTTTTTGAAAGCATTGAAGATTACCATGCCCGCATTGATGATCCTGCACTGGATATCGATGAAACCTGTGTGATGGTATTGAAATATGTTGGACCCGTTGGATACCCGGGGATGCCCGAAGTGGGCAACATGGCCCTGCCGAAAAAAATATTGGCCAGGGGCATCAAAGACATGGTGCGCATCAGTGATGGCAGGATGAGTGGTACCGCCTATGGTACAGCCGTGCTCCATGTTTCTCCGGAAAGTGCCATTGGCGGTGCACTGGCACTGGTGGAGAATGGAGACATGATTGAATTGAATGTGCCCCAACGCAAACTACATTTGCAGGTGAGTGATGAGGAGCTGGAGAGAAGAAGGGCTGCATGGACAGCTCCACAACCCGCTGCCAGCAGGGGTTATGTGAGTTTGTACATCAAACATGTGGAAGGGTCAGATAAGGGTGCAGACCTTGATTTTCTCAAAGGCAGCTCCGGAAGCACGGTAACCCGTGACTCACATTGATGCTTTATCAATCTCATCAACATGACCATCCTCATCATTGTTTTTGCCATTGCCTTGCAGGTTTTGCTGTCCGTCAAAAAGGTCAGCCCTTTCCTCTCTTTGCTCCTGGTTACCATTGTTACAGGACTGTTGCTGGGAATGCCTGCTGAAGCTGTGTTGAAGTCAATTGAAAAAGGCGTGGGTGCTACATTGAGCGGTTTGGCATTGATCCTTTGTTTGGGCGCCATTCTCGGAAAAATTCTGGAAGAGTCTGGTGCTGCTGAAAAAATTACCATTACCCTGATCAATGGATTTGGCCTGAAGAAAATCCAATGGGCCGTCATGCTGACAGGTTTTTTGATTGGGATTCCGCTTTTTTACAATGCCGGTTTTGTGATCCTCGTTCCGCTGGTCTTCATGCTGGTCAGGAAAACCGGCCTCCCCATGTTGTACATCGCCATTCCCATGGCTGCAGCCCTGAGTACAACCCATTGTTTTCTTCCTCCCCATCCCGGACCGGTAGTGCTGGTCAATGCCTTTGGTGCAGACATGGGGAAGGTATTGATTTATGGCATCATCATCGCCATCCCCGCCGTGATCATTGCAGGCCCACTCCTGGGAAGGTTCCTGAAAAATATTCAGTCTGCAGCACCGCCTGATCATTCATCCCCCGAAAAAATACAAGTACCATTGCCCAAGGCTTTTCCCAGTTTCATGATTGCCTTGTTGCCTGTGCTGTTGATTACCCTATCGGTGGTTTGCAATGCGTTCTTTGAAAAGGAGCATTTGCTTCGGCAATTCTTTTCTTTCATGGGCGAGCCGATGGTTGCCCTCTTTGTTTCAGTCTTGCTGGCGATCTATTATTTTGGCATCCGGGCAGGTATTGAGATCGACAAGAGCATGAAATGGGTGAGTGATGCCATTGCCGGTATCGCCATGATTTTGCTGATCATCACTGCTGGCGGGGTTTTCAAGCAGGTCTTGCAAGACAGTGGCACGGGCAGTTATATCGCCGCGCTCAGCAGCAAATGGCAGATGCCACCCTTGGTTTTTGGATGGGTCATCACAGCATTGCTGAGGGTCATGATTGGATCTGCAACAGTGGCGGGCATTACCGCTGCCGGAATTGTTTCTCCCTTGCTTGCTGCAGGAACCGTTTCTCCAGAGTTGATGGTATTGGCTGTAGGCAGCGGGTCTGTTTTTGGCTCACACATCAATGATTCTGGCTTTTGGATGTACAAGGAATTTTTCAAGCTTACCCTGAAACAAACCTTCTTGTCCTGGACCGTGATGGAGACCCTGATTTCAATCATCGGTCTGGCAGGTGTATTGGTTTTGAACGCGATCTTGTAAAATGATCTGAAGAAGAAAAGGACTACATTAGTTGTCAAATCATCCCCATGCGAAAAATAATTTTTCTTCTGCTGTTTACATTGTTGAATGGCATGAAAAGCGAATCACAGACCATGCATATTGCCACCTTCAACATTCGTTACGACAATCCCCGCGACAGCGGAAACCTCTGGAAAGACAGGAAGGATCCAGTGACGGCATTGATCCGCTACCATAATTTTGATGTGGTAGGTGTGCAGGAAGCCCTGAAAAACCAGCTGGATGACATGCAGGCAGGGTTGAAAGGCTATGTTTACCATGGTGTGGGAAGGGACGATGGAAAAGCTGCAGGAGAACATTCCGCCATCTTTTATAAGACCAGCAAGTATACAATGGAAGCCAGTGGAAATTTTTGGTTGTCTACTACGCCTGAAAAAGTCGGTCCCGGATGGGATGCCAGGCTCAACAGGATCTGCAGCTGGGTGAGCCTTAAGGACAAGAAAACAGGAAAAACATTTTTTGTCTTCAATGCGCATTACGACCATCAGGGCGTACAGGCTCGGGTGGAAAGCAGCAAACTGATCATGGAAAAAATAAAATCCATCGCTGGTGACAAGCCAGTGGTATTCATGGGAGACCTCAACGGCAACAGGGAAAGCGAATGGTACCTGCATGTTGCTTCATCAGGGATTTTGAAAGACAGCCATGGGCTTGCTAAGATGGTCTATCAACCCAACGGAAGCTTCAGCAGTTTTCGGCATGATGGCATCAGAAATGATGTGATTGATCATGTATTTGTGAGCTCCCATTTCAAGGCCAGCAAATGGGCTGTGTTGACGGATACCTATTATGGAAAATTTCCATCTGATCATTTTCCTGTTGCAGTGCAATTGACCATCCAATAAAATTTCGAATTGAAAAAGTTCCCTATTTTTTTTCTTGTATTTTTTGTTGCGCTATCCATTCATGCACAGCAAAACAAAAATCCGAACATCATCATCATCATGACGGATGACATGGGCTATGCAGATGTTGGGTTCAATGGCTGCAAGGATATTCCTACTCCCAACATTGACCGTATTGCGGCGGCTGGCGTGGTCTTTACTTCTGGGCATGTGTCTTATGCGGTATGCAGCCCCAGCCGGGCCGGACTCCTGACGGGCAGGTATTCCCAGCGCTTTGGGTATGAACGCAATGTGCTCTATATGCCGAAAGATGCAGCGATGGGCTTGTCTTTGGATGAAGAGACCATGGCTGATGCATTGGGAAGGTCGGGTTACAGGTCTATGCTTGTTGGTAAGTGGCACTTGGGGGCTCATCCAAATTTGCATCCATTGAAAAGAGGCTTCAATGAGTTCTTTGGATTTTTGGGCGGCGGTCATCAGTATTTTCCATCAGCATGGCAAATAGTTGATCCCCTGTCTGTTGATGACGAAGGCGGGAGCTACAAGACCAAATTGAACAGAGGTCTTGCAGTTGTTGAGGAGCAGGAATACATCACTGATGCATTTTCCAGAGAGGCCGTTTCTTTTGTAGACCGCAACCGAAACAATCCGTTCTTTCTCTACCTGACGTACAATGCGCCACATACACCCTTGCAGGCGCCCGATGAATATTTGTCAAGGTTCAATCACATTGCAGACAGCAAAAGACGCATTTACGCTGCCATGGTAAGTGCCATTGATGATGGTGTTGGAAAGCTGTTGGACAAATTGAAGGAAACCGGTCAGGACAAAAACACCCTCCTGTTTTTTCTTTCAGACAATGGAGGTCCACTCGACAATGGCAGCAGCAACCATCCTTTGTCTGGAAAAAAAGGAAACCTTTATGAGGGAGGAATCCGCGTGCCATTTGCCATGCAATGGCCGGGAGTCATTGCTGCAGGAACGGTTTACGAAAAGCCCGTCATCTCCCTTGATATTTTTGCCACTGCTCTGGGAAGTTTACAAAAGACTGTTGTCACAAAAAACCCACTGGACGGGGTTAACCTCATTCCTTTTCTGACTGGCAAAAAAAAGGGTGCGCCACATGAAATCTTGTTCTGGAGAAACCAAGACATGAAAGCCTATGCGGCCATCAGTGCGGAGGGAAAAAAATTATGGATGAAAGGGGACACAACTTTTCTGTTCGATCTTGGTAAAAGTGGCCAGGAAAAACAGAACCTGGCCAATGAAAATCCCGAACTCGTCCTTAGAATGAAAAGGCAGGTTGCTGAATGGGAGAAGGGCTTGAAGCCGCCGGCATTTTTGGGACTCTCACAGCGGGATGAATACATCCGCTTGAGGAATAAGGCCAATCTGCCCCGATAACCTGGCGGCTGATCACGAAAAGGATTTAGCAGAATTAAACCGTCTAAGTTGAACAGGGCATCCATCTCATTAAAATTTATACGATATTTAGGATCAGGTATTTTATACATTTATTTCAAACGATTGTCAAATGAAGTTGAACAACGATTCACGCCGTAAATTTCTAAAAGATACAGCACTGGTAACAGCAGCTGCATCCATGCCTTCCCTTTTTACACAGGCAAGGTCTAACCGCAAGGCTGGCGAAAAAGTAAAACTCGCTTGCATAGGCATTGGTAACCAGGGGGCTTCAGACCTGATGCAGTTTCACAAATCCGGCCTTGCTGAATTTGTGGCCTTCTGTGATGTAGACATGGGCGCTCCCCAAACACAGGCTGTGTTGAAACAGTTTCCTGATGTGCCAAGGTTCCAGGATTTCCGCAAGATGTTCGATAAAATGGGAAATGAAATCGAAGCGGTGAGCATCGGTGTTCCCGACCATTCGCATTTTGCCATCACCATGATGGCCCTTTCTCTGGGCAAGCATGTGTACGTTGAAAAGCCGATGGCGCGTACCTTCAACGAGGTTGAACTGATGATGAAGGCCGCCAAAAAACACAGCAAACTGGTTACCCAAATGGGCAACCAGGGACACTCCGAAGCCAATTATTTTCAATTCAAGGCATGGACTGAAGCTGGCATCATCAAAGATGTAACGGCCATCACCGCACACATGAACTCAGCACGTCGCTGGCATGCTTTCGATCCAAAGATCAAGAGTCTTCCTGCCAAGGAGGCCATCCCCTCAACGCTTGACTGGGATACCTGGCATGGCGTGGTGAAAGAACACGACTACAACCACGATTACCACAATGGCCAATGGCGTTGCTGGTATGATTTCGGAATGGGCGCCCTCGGAGACTGGGGTGCACACCTGATTGATACCGCTCACCAGTTTTTGGATCTTGGGCTTCCAACAGAAATCAGCATGTTGAGGGCCGATCAGCACAACCCATTCTTCTATCCCTATTCTTCAACTATCCTTTTCAAATTCCCTGAACGCAAAGGGATGCCAGCTTGTGACATTACCTGGTACGATGGATTGAACAACCTTCCTCCTTTGCCACAAGGATATGGCTCTTCTGCAAAGCTGGATTCAAATATTCCTGCGCCAAGCAATGGAGCAATCCAATCACAGAAGTTGAATCCTGGAAAAATCATCTACAGCAAGGACCTGATCTTCAAGGGCGGTTCTCATGGAAGCACGCTTTCCATCATCCCTGAAGAAAAAGGAAGAGAAATGGCCTCCAAACTTCCTGAAGTGCCTGCCAGTCCATCGAACCACTATGCCAACTTCCTGAAAGCCTGTTTGGGCCAGGAGGAGACGCGTTCTCCGTTTGCCATTGCAGGTCCGTTGAGCCAGGTATTCTGTCTGGGTGTGCTTTCTCAAATGCTCAATACCACATTGAAGTTTGACAGGAAGAAAAAGCAAATCACCAACAACAAACTCGCCAACCAATTGCTGGTGGGTGAGCCCCCACGAAAAGGTTGGGAACAGTACTATAAGATTTAGGATATTTGCCGCGTGAGAAAAATTCACGCGGCATTTTTTTTGTCTTTCATTTCCTGCATGGTGCATGCGCAGTCATCCAGCCTATGGTTTTCTGCTCAGGCACCTCTGCGCATCAAGAACTGGGAATGGCACCAGGATGCCGGTTATCGAACGATTGGAAACAGTAGCAAAGCAACATTGTGGTTGTACAGAACTGGCGTTAGGCGTTATTTTTCTGAGCGCTGGAATGCAGCCGGGGGATATGCTCTTTTTTCATCAAGGGTTGAAAATGACAGGCCCGCTTTCGGTGCGGAGCACAGGATCTGGGAAGAACTGGTGCGACAGGATCAATGGAGAAAACTCAGGTGGGTGCAGCGCTTGCGGATTGAACACCGCTGGTTCGATGCTACCACTAAAACGCCCTACTTTTCTGCCCACCGGTTCCGCTACAGAACTGCATTCGTCCGGGCCCTTACTCCTCAACTGGACCTGCAGGTCTATGACGAAATCATGGTGCAACGCCAACAGGGGCAATGGCTTTTCAACCAGAACCGGACAGGCTTATTCCTGCACATCAAACCAACTGAAAAACAGGTTATCAATTTGGGATATACCTACTTACACCAGCCCTCGGCCAATACCCACCTCTTCCTTTTGGGCTATCAACTCAACATGGTTCGTTAATCAACCGCCATTGCGGCAAGGTCTACTACCCTGGCTTTGGATTGACCATCGAAGACAATCACAAGTTCAGTGGGTGACGCATGAATGGTTCCTTCCCGCTCCCAGGATCCGAAATCGAAACTGATTTGCGTTACGGCGTAGCGGTATTTGTTATGGGGAAGTTTGTAATTGTCGAGCAGGGCGAATTTTTCTTTTTTATCGTACTCCGCCAAAAAGCTTTTTGAGGGTTTTATCTTGTGTTGCAGCCACTGGTCAATGGCCAGCAATTCATGCAATACTTTATCATTCGGGAAAAATGCTGCAATGTATCCTGCAGCAATTTCGTAGACCTTGTCAAGGCTGAAACCAATGAATTTTCCGTGTTGCTGTTCAAAGTAACGCCCCAGCCCGTGTAGAAAATCGAAGATGCTGTATTGCGCAGTTACATACTTGAGCGTATTGAACAGCCTTGGCTTGTTCCAGTAGATTTCCAGGGCATGTTCCAGCAAGGTAATGTTGGCCAGTTCCTGTTCAGAAAGGTAATTGCTCCTGATGATCTGATAAGGGGCAATCGGATCGAATACATAACCATGGTCTTTGTGCTTGTCGCGAACAGGTGTGCCCTTCAGGAATTTCAGGAAGCCCAGCTGCAGTTCGGGCGGAAACAATTTAAACACCTCTTCAAAACTGAACTTGATGTCGTTCCAGTAATCCAGTGGTAGACCCACAATCAGGTCCAGGTGCATCTCTACGTGGTCTTTGAGTTCGAGGATGACACCCTTGGTCTTGTCAAAATTTTGCTTTCTGCTTACTTCAAGGTTCGCTTTTTGGTTCACGGTCTGGATGCCAATTTCAAAACGGAACATCCCCCTGGGAACCTTCTCCTTGATGAACTGCATGATGGCCGGATGGAGGATATCCGCGGTAATCTCAAACTGAAAAACATTGTCTGGACGGGCATGGTCGAGGATGAACTGGAAAATATCCAGCGTGAAATCCTTCTTGACATTGAAGGTGCGGTCCAGGAACTTGATTACCCGCCCATGCGTCATCAGGTAAAGCAGGTTGCTCTTGATGTGCTCGGTGGGCAGGTAGCGGACGCCATTGTCCAGGCTGGCCAGGCAGAATTCGCATTTATACGGACAACCCCGAGAGGTTTCAATGTACAATACCCGGTTGCACAGGGTTTCGGGGTCATCGTTTTGGTAAGGGTTGGTTCCTGCGTATTCTTCCAGCGGAAAATTGATTCCTTGTTGCTGGTAGATCAGCTCACCATTCTGTTTGGACACGATATTGTTGATGGACCCAACTTGCGGATATTGTTTTATGAAGGCCGAGAAAGGAATTTCACCTTCACCGGTAACAATAAAATCAATGCAATCCAGTTGGATCAGGGCCTGCCAATCGTAGGTCACTTCCGGGCCACCCAGCAATATTTTTGTGGCGGGATTCAGCTGTTTGATTTTTTCAGCCACTGTCAATGTCTGGGTGATGTTCCAGATATAGCAACTGAAACAGACCACATCAAACTGGCTGCAATGGGCTGCAATCTCGTCAGGGTCTTCCTTGATGGTAAACTCCTTCCAGCTCAATCGCTCATCGCCCTTGTTCAGCTCGTACAAAAGCCGAATGGCCAAATTCATGTGGATGTATTTGGCGTTGAGCGTGGTCAATAAAAATTTGGCGGCTGGCATGGGCACAAAGGTCACCAATTAATCACGAAAAAAGAAAAGCCTTCCAAGGTTGGAAGGCTTTTGCTTAAACAAAACGGGATATCTTACCAGAATCTCACATACAATGCTGCAAGAATCATCAGGGTGGCCACTATCAGGGCAATGGTTTGAGGTTTCAGTTTCAGCATTGATTTATCTGTTTCAAATGCTTTTGGATTCACTTTCGGACCGGCCAGGCTGATCAGCACCATGGTGCCAACAGTGATGACAAAAGACCATCCCATGTTGATCAGAAAAGGAATTTCAACAATGGTCTTTACAATGCCGCCTTCCATTTTCTGGTATTCGTATGCGGTATAGAGCAGGGTTTCTTTTCCGAAAATGCCCACGGCATAGTTATTGAAGAAGATGGCCAGCAAAAAGCCAAGCACCACACCCACTAGGGCTGCTGTTCCTGTCGTGCGTTTCCAGAACATCCCCAGGATGAACATGGCAAAAACACCAGGGCTGATGAAGCCAGTGTATTTCTGGATAAAGGTGAATCCACCTTCACCACCAATGCCCAGGGAATCTTTCCAGGTAAACAGCAGGGCCACAAACATGGAGGCAACAATGGCCAGGCGGCCTGTCCATACCAGTTTCTTTTCATCGGCTTCCTTGCTGATGTATTTCTTGAAAATGTCCAGTGTAAAAATCGTTGAAATGCTGTTGGCCTTGCCGGCAAGGGAAGCCACAATGGCTGCCGTCAGCGCTGCAATCGAAAGTCCCTTCAGTCCTGCGGGAAGAAAGCCAAGGATGGCGGAGTAGGCCCCGTCTTTGCTGCCACCTTCCAACTGGGGGAGGTAGCCATTTTTGAACAGTACATAGGCGGCAATACCGGGAAGCATTACGATCACGGGCATCAGAAGCTTGATGAATCCTGCAAAAAGAATTCCGGTGCGGGCAGTCTGCAAATCCGCGCCCAGCGCCCTTTGTGTGATGTATTGGTTGCAGCCCCAATAGTTGAGGTTCAAGATCCATTGACCAGCAAAATACATGGCGATGCCGGGCAAAACAACATATTTTTGGATTTCGACGTTGACGGGTTGATCGATGGTAGCAGTTGTGACTTCAGGTTTTGGCAGAATCATGTGGAAATGCTCAGGCGCCAGTTTCATGAGATCATTGAACCCCGCCCAGGCGGTTCCACCGGAGCCGAACTTATCGCTCACGATGGTCAGGGCCATGTAGGTGGTGGCAAGACCACCGATGATCAACACTGCAACCTGAATCACATCTGTATATCCAATCACCTTCATGCCACCCAGGGTGATGATCACGGCAAAAAGCATCAAAATGATCATGATGAGGTGAAGATAGTCCCCTCCCAACAATCCATTTATAGCAACAGCTCCCAGGTAAAGGATAGAAGTAAGGTTCACAAAAATGTACAAGAACAGCCAGAAGATGGCCATGATCAGTGCCACGGAATCATTGTACCTGTTGGTCAGGAATTGGGGCATTGTGAAGATCTTGTTCTTCAGGTAGATTGGAATGAACCAAATGGCGATAATCACAAGACCAAGGGCGGCAATCCATTCATAGGCTGAAATGGCAATACCCAAGAAAAACCCTTCTCCACTCATTCCAATAAACTGTTCAGCAGAAATATTGGATGCAATCAGCGAGGCACCGATGGCCCACCAGGTAAGGGAACCCTCTGCAAGAAAAAAGTCCTTGGTATCAGTGGTTGCTTTTTTCTTTTTGTTGTAAATCCAGTAGCCATAACTGGCCACAATGACAAAATAAATCAGAAATACGACTATGTCAATGGTCTGCAAGGAGCCCATAATGGTTGGTTTTGGTTGTTAAGGGTTAACTGAACGGAATACTTTTAATGCTTATTTCAACAGCATGGCCGATCAGATTATTTCTGGCAAAAGATAGGGCGCCCTGTAATCACGGCTCAGCATGGCATTGGCTTCATTCTCGCCTTCGCCAATGAACCTTTCGGCCACTGGGTCGAACTCCAGTTGACGACCAAGGCGATAGGAAATATTGCCCAAATGTGCCAGTGATGAGGAAAGATGCCCTGTTTGCACCGGTCCGTTTTGGATGCTCATGTCCCTTGCGCGAATGGCATCAAACCAGTTTTGTAGATGAAGACCCATTTCACCGCCTTCAGAACGGCTTGGTCCCTTCTCCCTTTTTTCGCCAAGATAGGTTTCATAGGTATTGTACCCTTTGACCACCATATAGCCTTTTTCACCATAGAATATATTGCCCACACCTGCACCATCTTCAAGGTTGGTGTTCCAGTGACGCACTTCAAACTGAATGATCTTTTTTTGTTTGGGATAATGGTAGATGGATGTTTGTATTTCAGGTACTTCCTTGCAATCGTCCCAAAGAAATTTTCCCCCCATAGAAGTGATGCGCTCCGGAAGCTGGTCTACGCCGAGGCCCCACATGCAGAGGTCCGTTTCGTGGATACCCTGGTTGCCTACATCGCCATTGCCATAGTTCCAATGCCAGTGCCAGTTGTAATGAACAAGGTTTTTGCTGAATGGACGCATGGGTGCAGGTCCGCACCAAAGATCGTAGTTCAGTCCTGCAGGAATCGGAGAGATGCCCTTGTTGCCAATGTCTGGCCTTCTGCGGTATACCAATCCGCGCGACATGTATACCCTTCCGATCAGTCCCTCTTCAAGGTGCTTGACCGCTTCGCGGATGGCCACTGAGCTGCGGAGCTGCACACCGTGTTGCACAATGCGGTTGTATTTGTAGGCCGCTTCGATCATCTTCTTGCCCTCGTGAATATTATGCGTGGCGGGCTTCTCCACGTAAACGTCTTTACCTGCCTGGCAGGCCCAGATGGTTTGCAATGCATGCCAGTGGTTGGGTGTGGCCAGTGTGACTGCATCAATGGTTTTATCATCGTAAATCTTCCGGAAGTCCTGTTCTATCGCCACTTTTTTGCCGTACTTCTTTTCAAAATCTGCGGCGGCAACCTTAAGAAGGTTCATGTCAGGATCGCAGAGTGCAACCACTTCAACATTCGATTTTGAAGCCAGGTCCATGATCTCTTCAACATGGGTCTTGCCCCGGCCATTGATACCCAGCACCGCAATGCGGATGCGGTCGTTGGCACCGATGATGCGGGAGTTGCTGGATGCTGATTGAGTTGTTTCGGCCATTGCAAATGCGGATGGGGCCATGGCGGCGACTGCAGCCTTGCCTGCGGCAGACCTGATAAAAGATCTCCTTGAGTTGTTGGATGATTGTTGCATTTCTAAATTTAAGACAAAAACCAATTGATTGTCTCTTTTCAAATTATCTTGAATTGCGTAAATTCATCCAATGAAAAAATTACTTGCTTCTTTTTTACTGTTGACGGTCATTGTTTCAACCCAGGCACAAGACCCCAAATTGAAAAAAATATTCAATGGAAAAAACCTGAGAGGCTGGGTAGAGCCCGCCAACAATGTATGGTGGACCGTAAACGATGGAGTGCTTTTTGTGAAGAGCACCGCAGAAAAAAAAGGCAGCATATTGTGGTCTGAAAGCAAGTATGAAAACTTCATCATCCAGGCTGATTTCCTGATGGGTGATGGCACGGTTGATTCCGGCATTTTTCTCCGGTCAGAACATGACCAGATCCAGATCGGGATTTCCGGATCATTGAAAAGAGATCTTACCGCATCGCCTTATATTCCTAAGAAAGGATATCCAGTTGAAGCCAAGGTGAAGGATATTCTCAAGCTGAAAGATTGGAATACCATGAAGGTGAAGGTTGTAGGAAGCACTTATACCGTTTGGTTGAATGGTGCCGAAGTGATGACCTATACATCAGAAAACATGCCAGCCTCTGGCCCTGTTGGTTTTCAGTTGCATCCAGGCAATGAAATGTCTTGCAGTTTCAAAAATATTCGGTTGGCGGAAATTACATCCTCAAACCAATAATTGGTTTACTCAATCCGTTCAAGTTTCAATGCGATGATGATATTCAAGGGCTGTATTGTTTAGTTCCTTAATTTAGGGCAGCAAAAAACAATACCATGACCAAGATACCTTCCATTGCTTTTCTCCTTTTATTTTGCTTCAGCTCGGTCTATGCTGATGTTCAGCCAAACGGAATGTTCAACAACCACGCCGTATTGCAACGTGGCATCAACATACCTATTTGGGGTACTGCTGCAGCCGGAGAAAAAGTGACGGTTTCCATCAATGGACAGACAGTCAGCACCGTTGCGCAAAATGGCAAATGGGAAATTTCGCTTCAGCCGATGAATGCTGGAGGCCCTTATACCATGACCATCCAGGGTAACAATACCATCACCCTGAATGACATCATGATCGGAGAAGTTTGGCTGGCCAGCGGACAATCCAACATGGAGCGCCAGCTGGGCCCCAGGAGAGGACAGCAACTCCTCACCAATTGGCTGGAAGAGAAGAAAAATGCAGCCAACAACAATATCAGGATGATCACCATCCCGCTAAAAACAAACAGCAACCCACAAACAGACATCAAGGCCGACTGGAAGGTTTGCGACACCACATCAGTAGTCGAGTTTTCTGCAGTGGCGTATTTTTTTGCCCGCGACCTGCAAGCAAAATTGAATGTGCCCATCGGCATCATCCACTCTTCCTGGGGAGGAACGCCTGCAGAGAAATGGATCAGCAAGGAAGCCATGATGGCCAATGACACGCTGGTGCAGGGCCTGATGAAGGCAGATGAAAAAAGAAAGTCGGCCTACAACGGATTGTTCAATGCAATGATTGCGCCCTTGATTCCCTATGGTATCAAAGGAGCCATCTGGTACCAGGGCGAAAGCAACAGGACCGAAGCCAAACTCTATCAAACACTGTTCCCTGCGATGATCAGGGATTGGAGAAGCCGCTGGAAACTGGGTAATTTTCCATTCTTGTTTGTGCAGGTTGCACCCTACAAAGACATGCCTCCTGAAATCAGGGAATCACAACTCATTTCGTATCAACGGGTACCCAACACATCAATGGTGGTTACCACCGATTGCGGTGATTGCAAGGACATCCATCCGGTGAACAAACAGCCGGTGGGCTACAGGCTTTCACTGGGCGCAAGGGCCCTTGCCTATGGAGAAAACATCAGCTACATGGGCCCAGTTCAAACATCCGTCAAGCGCAGCGGCAACAAAATTGTATTGGGATTTGATCATGCCGCAAAAGGATTGCAGAAGAATGATGCATTGAAAGGATTCGAGATCAGTTCAGGTGGGGATGTATTTGTTGCAGCCAAGGCAAAAGTGAAGGGGAAGACCGTGGTGGTATGGTCTGAGGAACTCAAGGAAGCACCTGTTTCCGTTCGGTATGGCTGGAGCAATTGTATGGATGTAAATCTCTTCAACAAGGAGTCCTTGCCAGCATCTCCATTCAGGGTTAAACTTTAATATCTCAATCGATCAAAACAAGCATATGAAAAGAATCTTACTGACCTTTCTGATTGCAGGATTTTCATTTTCTGCCATCGCGCAAAACGAGTACAACCTTATTCCGGTGCCCAAACAACTTACTCCTGCAGAGGGAAGTTTCACCATCAAAAAGGGTACGGGCATAGCCATTGGGGATGAGGCTTTCAGGGCTGTGGCCGACATGCTGGCGGCACAGTGCCAAACCGCTTCAGGCATCGTCCTTCCTGTAAAAACAGGTAAGGCATCATCTGGCATTGTATTTGTCATGAACAGTGCTCTGGGCGAAGAGGCCTATGCATTGAATGTCACATCCAAAAAAATTGAAGTGCAGGCCAAAACCGGCAAGGGAGCATTCTATGCCCTTCAAACCCTGATGCAACTGATGCCTGCACAGATCCACGGAAAGGATTTGTTGGCAACTGCATTGACTATTCCCAACTGTAGCATTGCTGATGAGCCACGCTTCAGCTACCGTGGCCTGATGCTGGACGTAGGCCGTCATTATTATCCCGTAGACCATATCAAAAGGTTCATCGACCTGATGGCAATGTATAAGATGAATATTTTCCATTGGCACCTCACAGAAGACCAGGGCTGGAGAATCGAGATCAAAAAATATCCATTGCTCACCAAAATTTCTTCCATCAGGAAAGAGTCTACTGTTGGGCGTTACAGCGACAAGAAGTTTGATGGCAAGCCATACGGCGGGTTTTATACCCAGGAAGAAGTAAAGGATATCGTTGCCTATGCGGGTACGAAATACATTACCGTGATTCCTGAAATTGAAATGCCCGGACACTCACAAGCAGTGCTGGCGGCCTATCCGCAGCTGGGTGCCAATGCAGACAGGATTTACCAGGTAGGAACAAAGTGGGGCGTTTCTGAAGATGTATTGTTTCCGCGTGAAGAGACCTTTACCTTCTTGGAAAATGTATTGACTGAAGTGATGGCCTTGTTCCCTGGCCCCTACATCCACATTGGTGGTGATGAGTGTCCGAAAGCACAATGGAAAGAAAGCCGTTTCTGCCAGGACCTGATCAAGAAAGAAGGGTTGAAAGACGAGCACGAACTGCAGAGCTATTTCATCCGCAGGATTGACAAGTTCATTACGTCCAAAGGAAGAAAATTATTGGGTTGGGATGAGATTCTTGAAGGTGGATTGTCTCCCAATGCTACCGTGATGTCTTGGAGGGGAACTGCAGGTGGTGTTGAAGCTG
Organism: Chitinophagaceae bacterium; assembly: GCA_044345895.1. Taxonomy (GTDB): domain Bacteria; phylum Bacteroidota; class Bacteroidia; order Chitinophagales; family Chitinophagaceae; genus Pollutibacter. Next base: position 5 of record JBIJAE010000002.1, on the reverse strand, counting down.
CCAAG
>JBIJAE010000054.1:0-8108 GCA_044345895.1 Chitinophagaceae bacterium | reverse complement strand
CACCGATATGCACAATGTTTCCGAAAACCCCAAGATTAGGAACGCCATCTTTATTGATCGTTGAAATGAGGCTGACGGGCTTGAAACCACTTAAGGAATTCACAAAATTGGCCCGATAGAACCTATCCCAGCCCTGAATTTCGTCGATTGAATAATGTTTCACATTTCGTTTAACATAACAAGAGAAAAAAGGTTGGAAATTTGCAACAAGATGTCAAACCAATGAAACCATCTATGGCGAGCCAAGTCAAAACAACTTTAAGTAGTTTTTGATGTAGCCTTGCCTTATTTCAGGGGATTTCTGAAATTCCTTCACGGGTACTGACATCGAAACAACAATATCCTTACCCAAAAACACGTTATAGTGATGAAAATCCAAAAATCCTATCCAATGAAAATTTCAGCTACAGGTTTGATCCTGTTTGCAAGTCTAACAATGCTGGTTTCTTTTACCAGCAAAAAACCGGTTCCGGCGGATAGGTTCAATGTCGAGAAAACAGTTTCCATTTCAAACACGCTTTTCATCCATTCAATTTATAAAGAAATCCATCAGGCAGGTGCAACCCTGTCTGAGGAGATTTTTTCTCTTGCCTTTGCAGGGTTTGAGAAACTCAATGCACAGGGCCGTCTCAGCACAGACAGCATCCTTACCATCATCGACTTTTCAAAATCTTCCAGGGAAAACAGGCTCTTTGTTGTTGACCTGAAAGCAAAACAGCTGCTTTTCAAAAGCATTGTTGCCCATGGCAGGAATACGGGAGAAGAATTTGCAAGGTCTTTTTCAAACGCCATGAATTCTCACAAGAGCAGCCTTGGTTTTTATGTCACAGGAGGCACCTACATGGGATCGAATGGATTTTCAATGCAACTCAATGGTGTTGAAAAGGGATTCAATGACAAAGCCAAAGAAAGGGCAATCGTGATGCATGGGGCAGATTATGCCAGTGAGCAGGTGATACGGTACAAAGGATATTTGGGAAGAAGTTATGGATGCCCTGCTTTGCCAAGGCCCATCAACAAAAAAGTAATTGAAACAATCAAGGAGGGGAACTGTCTGTTCATGTACTACCCCGACCACACATATTTGAGTAACTCAAGAATTCTCAATGGTTAAAATGGGATCTTAGAATGGTTAATCCGACCCGGCCTTTCCAGGCTGGGTCTCTTTTTTTATACCCATAATGCCACGAGCTGACAAATCAATCCCACCACAAATCCGGAAATCAAATCAAACCATTGATGATCTGAAACGACTTTTCTGGAAGAAAGCACCAGCCCCGAGACAAGGGCAGTAACCATGAGTGGCATACCCGAATACAGGGTACCATCGAAAACAGTCAGCACCATCAGCCCCATCATTCCCCCTACGCCAATTCCATGCATGCTGATCTTGTAATAATTGTTCAGCAACAAGGCTGCAGAAGAGGCAAAAAACATCCCCCTGCACATGTTCACAATGATGCGGGGCGTCTCAGGCTGGTTTTTGAAAACATAATAAGTCCAAAAGAAAAAAGTAATGCTGGCGATGTAGGGAACGATGCGTTCTTTCTGCGTTGTCAGAAAAACAGATTTGCTGAAACCAAGGCCTTTGAGCAAAGCCACCACCAGCAAGGGGAAAAATACATTGTTGTTGATTACTGCCAACAGTTTGAGCATTTTGGCCTTTTCAGAAAAGCCCACAAAATAAGAAGGGTGAATAAAAATCAGGTAGAAGGCCATCATCACCCCTACAAAAAGAGGATGAAAAACAACAGAGATGATTTTGGCTGAAAATTCGATCCACTTTGGGAAAATGACCTTTTCTGATTCGTTTTGCATATGGGTTATTTAAAGTTCTTTTCGCAGGCGTGCGACAGGAACATTCAGGAGTTCCCTGTATTTGGCAACGGTTCTCCTTGCAATATTATAGCCTTTGGCCTGTAACATTTCAGTAAGGCTGTCATCGCCCAAAGGATTTCTTTTGTCTTCCATCATGATCAATTCATGCAGGATATTCTTCACTTCTTTTGTGGACACTTCCTCACCACTTTCTGTACTGAGCGATTCACTGAAAAAATATTTTAACCTGAAGCTTCCAAATTCGGTTTGCACAAATTTGCTGTTGGCAACCCGACTGATGGTGGAAATATCCAGTTTGGTTTTTTCTGCAATGTCCTTGAGAATCATCGGGCGCAAGGAATTTTCATCACCGCTCAGGAAGAAGCTTCGCTGGTGCTCGATGATGGCCTGCATGGTCAGCAACAAGGTTTGTTGCCTTTGCTTGATGGCGTCGATGAACCATTTGGCTGCATCAATTTTTTGGCGGATAAATACAACAGCCTCTTTTTGGCGCTTGTCTTTCTTGCTGCCCTTTTCGTAATCTTTGAGCATGTCCCTGTATTCATCGCTGACCCTGAGGTCAGGAGCGTTGCGTTGGTTAAGCGTCAGCTCCGGTTCTCCATTGTTGTTGTAGACAAAGAAATCAGGAATGATGTATTGCTCAGCTTTGTTGACAGATCCGGCTTGAGCACCTGGCCGGGGATTCAAATTCCTGATCTCCTGCATGGCATCCTTCAGCAGTTCTTCGTCCAATTCCAGGGAACGGATGATTTTATCAAAATGCCTTTTGGTGAATTCATCAAAGTGAAAATCAAGGATCCTGAGTGCAGTTTTGAGTGGAAGCGATTGGCGGACCTTTATTTTTCTGCGCAGCTGTATGATCAGGCATTCCCTCACATCGCGGGCAGCAATACCAGAGGGGTCAAACTGTTGAATAAGCCCCAAGACATGTTCCACCTGACCGGCATTGACAATGATGTTTTGTTTGAAGGCAAGATCATCGACAACAGAATTGGTATCCCTGCGCAGGTATCCGTCATCATCGATGCTGCCAATCAATTGCTCTGCAATTTTTTCTTCGAGCGCATCAAGGTTCAACAATCCCAACTGCTCTGTAAGCATTTCGTGCAAGCCGGAGGAGACAGGATGCGGAATGGACCCACTGCCCTCCAGCTCAGGCACATGGTCATCCTTGAGCTTGTACTCGGCAATATCATCCTCGTCCCCATAGTCTTCATACTGGACGGGATCGTCCATCTCATCTATTGGTTCATCGTCACCCTCTGGCAAGTCAAGATCAAGTTCATCGGAAGCATCCTCATCGGTTTCTCCTGTCTTTTCCTCCCCAATTTCCAGTGCGGGATTTTCCTCTATTTCTTCCTTCAACCGCTCCTCCAACAAGGCTGTAGGCACCTGTAACAGCTTCATCAGCTGGATTTGCTGTGGAGAAAGTTTTTGTTGGAGTTTTTGTTGGAGTCCCTGGTACAATGCCATTGCTAAAACTTCCCTGTTGTGAATGGGAATTGAGCTGTAAATTTACGAACAAAACGCACCATTGAGAACACTGGTCATCCTCATATTTATTTTAACAGGAAAAACCTGTTTTGCGCAGGACAGCAGCCTGGTCAAAAAGCCATTTTTTTTCTTGTCCGGTCAGGTACTCATGCCTGTCAATAAGACCAATGCCCCCGTCAAACCCAACCATGCCAATGTTCAACAGGGATTTGTTTGCAAACAGGAATGGAAACTGGAAAAGAAAACGGGAGTTCCCATGCGTTTCAGGCTTGGAACGCTGGACTATGTAAACAAGCTGGAGGGCAAGTAAGGCTGCCAAGGCCATAAAAACTTCTTTCCAAGGAATTGGATGCCAAACAATTTATCTTCTATTCTTCTGTTGAACCTCTCATCTTGTCCAACAGACCATTCAATATTTTCATCTCCACTTGGTTGAGGTTGGCAATGATGGCAGTCATCTCTTTCTCCTTCAGGTCTATTTTTGCGAGTACTGTTTTTCCCTCCTCGGTGATGCTGATGTCTACAAGCCGCTTGTCTGAAGGGCAGGTTTTCTTGTCTGCCAATCCTTTCAGCACCAGCCTGTCTACTATTCTGCTGGTATCACTCATCTTGTCCAGCATGCGCTCGCGGATGGTCAATGTGGAAAGCGGTTGCGGATGGCTGCCACGCAGGATCCTGAGGATATTGAATTGCTGTAGGGTGATGTCTTCCTCAGCAAGGAACTCCCTGATTTTTTCCGTGAGCCAGTTGTTGGTGAAAACCAGGTTGATGATGAGCTTCTGGTTTTCGCTCGTAAAATGTTGTTGATTGATGTCTTTTTCCAGTCCCATGTTATCAAATTGGATTTTTGGTTTGATCCACAAACTCGTGGGCATAGATCTTTATCAGGATGATGGCATAGCTGAAAACAAGCGGACCAAATATAAAGCCCATGAATCCAAACAATTGAAGCCCTACAATAACACCAAATACGGTAATCAGGGGATGTACGTTTCCAATTTTTTTCATGAGGGTCACCCGGGCGAGGTAATCCACGTTTCCGGTGATGAAAAGGCTGTAAATCAAGAGGCCTGTGGCCTGTCCTCCCAATCCTTTGGAATAAAGGAATACAACCAATGGAACCCAAATCATCATGGTGCCAACAATCGGAAAAAAAGCAAAGATTCCTGTAAGAAAACCCCACATCAAAGCATCCTCCATCCCAAACAGGAGATAACCTGCCCAGGCAAAAAGTCCTTGAATAATGGAAATCAGTGGAATCCCAATGGCATTGGCCTTGACCATGTGTTTGGTTTCATGGGCCAGTGCAACCACACTTTCCAGATGAAGGGGGATGAATTTTCTGACAGCGTCCTCCATGTTTCTGCCCCCTGTAAACATGAAATACATGACAAAGAACATGACCAGCATGTTGCTGAGGATCATGGCAGAACTGTTCAGGAAGGTTGGGATATAGTTGGCCAGGTTCGATTGAAAAGCAGCAAGGTTTTTGGCAGATAGAATTTCTTCGCCGGTGATGGACTTGATCTTGTCTGAAAGGGCCTGTAAGCCCACCAGCAACTCATCTGTATGGAGAAAGAGGGAGCTTATTTTGGGAGTCACCAGCAAAACGGCATAATACAAGGGCGCAGCAATCAGGAGGACGAATACAACAATGATCAGGAGGGCTGTCAGACCGGGCTTCCATCCTTTCCTTTCTGTTAACGTGAAATACCGCTCCCTGCCCAGGATATAAAAAGTAAGCGCGCCCATGAGTCCGGGAAGGAATACATACAATTCACGGATGATCAAAAAGGCCAGGAAGGCAATCACCAAAAGCAATACAACCTGTCTGATCCTGTTGTTGAATTGGGTCATGAATATTATTTGTGGGTTCAGCTCCAGACTTTCAGTCCTTCACTGCAATTGGAACAAATATCAATATTTTTTCTGCTCCGCATCAATTCTGTCCTGAACTCATTGTATTTTTTACTTTCCCATATTTCTTTCATCCCCTTTTCTCCCAATGATCCGATGATGTGCTGGGCATCCTTGTCAAAGCAACAAGGTACCACCTTTCCATCCCAGGTAATCACATTGCTGTGCCACATCTTCCAGCAATGATTGGGCATTTTGTTCTTCGGAACCGTCTGGCCAGCTGCATCTTTTTTGTAACGACTGAACTGTTCTGTTGATGGAATTAACTGATTGGGATCATTTTGGTAATCATACACCTGTGCCGTCTTGAACCAGACATCGTCAAGGCCCATTTCCCTGGCCAACTGCTTTACTTCATCAACCTGGTGTTCGTTTGGCCTGACCACCAAAAATTGAAATACCACCATGGGTGTTTTGCTGTTAAGGGTTTTTCTCCATTTGATGATGTTCCTGGCGCCCTCGAGCACCTTGTCCATCTGGCCATTTCTCCTGTACTGCTCGTAGGTTTCCTGGGTTGTGCCATCGAGGGAAATGATCAGCCTGTCCAATCCACTTTCAATGGTCTTTCTGGCATTTTCGTCATTGAGAAAATGTGCATTGGTTGAGGTTGCCGTGTAGATATTTTTAGAAGAAGCATAGCGTACCATATCAAGGAAACCCTTGTGCAGAAAGGGTTCTCCCTGAAAATAAAAACTCAGGTAAAAAAGTTCCTTGTGCATGGCGTCAATGGTTTGCTTGAAGAAATCCATCTTGATGGTACCCGTTGGCCTTGTAAAGGATTTGAGGCCGCTGGGGCACTCAGGACAACCAAGGTTGCAGGCAGTGGTAGGCTCAACAGAAATGGAAAGCGGTAATCCCGACATAAATGGTTTGCCGATGATCTTACTCAATTGATAGGAGCCCAGGACTTTGATAGCATTCCAACACTTACGAAGGGTGCATTTGGACAAAAAGTTAAAAATATCGTTTTTGTTATGCCTGGGCATGACTGTAAAAATAAATGAAAGTCTTGTTCGTTATGTAAATTTGCAAAACAGTTCAATAATAAATAAGGCCTGGCCTTGATTCAACACCTGATCCATGCAACCCAAAGCCATTCTGACCATCGCTCTCTTCATCATCTCACATACAGGCTTCAGCCAGTTTAAAGATGTATTCAGGGAGAACGAGGAAATAGCAACCATGGAGGTAAAAGCAGCCGAATTGAGGCAAGAAGCATTGTTGGGTGTGGGAAATTTTTCAAAAGGTTCTGCTAATTTTGATATCCATTACCTGGACTGCAAGTGGAATGTGGATCCAGGAGTACGCTATATTCGGGGAAGCGTCAAAACCGGATTCACCATCACAGAACGCACCAACATCATCACTTTTGATTTGGTTGATGCACTGAAGGTGGACAGCATCCGGTTCCGGAATGGTAAAATCAGCCATTACAGACCGTTTGATAATACTGTCATTGTCAACCTTGGAGTTTTCTTGGACAAAGGAAGCAAGGATGCCGTTGAAATTTTTTACCAGGGTATCCCCCCGGTTACAACGCCCATCAGCACCTTCACAACCAGTGCACATGCGGGAGTACCCGTGATGTGGACACTCAGTGAGCCCTATGGTGGAAGAGATTGGTGGCCCTGCAAGAACGGCCTGAATGACAAGGCAGACTCATTAGATGTTGCCATCACCACACCCGAAATATATACTTCCTCCAGCAATGGTATGTTACAATCAGATGAGGTCAAAGGCGGATTCAGGACCACCCGCTGGAAACACAGGTACCCTATAGCCACCTATCTTGTTGCATTTGCGGCCACCAACTATCAGGTCATTCAAGATGAAGTAAAATTGGGTAATACAACCATGCCCATCATGGAGCATGCCTACCCGGAAAGAATAAACGATTATCTCAATGCTGCAGCCATCACCAAAAGAACGCTGCAGCTGTTACACAATACCTTTACCCCCTATCCATTTATCAAGGAAAGGTATGGCCATACCCAGTTTGGATTTGGCGGAGGCATTGAGCACCAGACCAATTCATTCATGGGCAACATGTCTGAAACGCTGATTGTACATGAAGCGGCACACCAGTGGTTTGGCAACAAAATCACCTGCGGAACCTGGAGAGACATATGGCTCAATGAAGGCTATGCCATATTTTGTACCAACTTCAACATCGAAAAACACTATTCTGAAGCGACCCTGCTCAATCTCTACAGAAACCAGATCAACTTCATCACTTCACGTCCAAACGGATCAGTGTATGTTGATGATACCACCAGTGTATCGAGGATTTTTGATTCAAGGCTTACCTACAACAAAGGTGGATGGGTATTGCAAATGCTGCGCTGGAAATTGGGTGATTCTGCTTTTTTTCGTGCTTCCAGAAATTACCTGAACGATCCTGCACTGGCCTATGGTTATGCAAGAACCACAGACCTGAAAAAACATTTTGAAAAAGAGGCGAATACCAATCTGACAGAATTTTTCAATGATTGGGTCTATGGACAGGGTTTCCCCAGCTATAAACTCCAATGGGCAAGTGGTGGTGGGGCATGGATTCAAACCACGCTGAGCCAGACCACATCGGATACTTCGGTCAAATTTTTTGAGATGCCCGTTCCTGTCCGTTTTAAAACAGCGTTCAATGATACCACAGTGGTGTTGAATCATACAAAGAATGGACAGGTTGATTTTTTCAAAATCGGCTTTGTGCCCGACTCTGTATTCATCGATCCCAAATTCAAAATTCTTTCCGCCAACAATACTGTTACAAAAGCTGAGATTTTCCCCGGCTCAGGAAATGTTCTCGTATTCCCCAATCCAGTTCAGGATGAATTCAGTGTATTGTTGAAAAATATGTC
>JBIJAE010000053.1:0-8222 GCA_044345895.1 Chitinophagaceae bacterium | reverse complement strand
TGGGGCAACAGCCAAAGTTTGTTGTGCGAAATTCCGGTAGCCAACTCTATTTGGAGCACAAAGTGGCTCCCAAAGAGAATTGGTACAGTGTTGGCCGCATTTACTTCATCAGTCCAAAAGAAATTGCTGCTTTCAACCAGCTTTCCATGGACAAGGGGTTGGGCATAGGTCAGTTGTTGAAAATTCCACTAAGGCATGAAAACTTCTCCCAATCAACGGCTGTTGAAAATGCTGGAGGAAAGGTTGTGCATGTGGTTCAAGCCAAAGAAGGTCTGTACAAACTCTCCAATCTCTACAACATAGACAAGGAGTTGTTGAAAAAAATGAATGGGCTATCATCTGATCAGGTCAATGCCGGCACCAACCTGGTCATTGGTTATTTGCTTCCATCAGGTGAGTCTGTGGTTTCACTTGCAGCATCCAACCCTGCAAAAGCTGCGCCTGAGGTGGTTAAACCACCAAAAGTTGAAGAGAAAGAATTGGTTGTAGAAGAAAAAACAAAGAAACCTGCTCCTCCTCCTGTTGCCGTCGCATCAGCTAGCCAAACTTCAGCGAAAATCATTCAGCCGGCAACTCCAGTGAAGGTTGTTGAAGAGACAGTTGAACCAGTCAAGCCAGTTGCTTCAACCCCAAAATCAACTACCAGCCTGGTTGCAAAACCAGAAAAAAGCTATTTTTCTTCCTTGTTTGATCAACAATCAAAGGAGGGAAAACAACAAAAGCTTGAAAATTCCGTTTATGGGGTTTTCAAAAGCACCAGCGGATGGCAGGATGGCAAATATTATGTGCTGATGAACAATGTAGTTCCTGGTACCGTGGTCAAACTGGTTAGAAAATCGACAGACAAAGTGGTGTTTGCCAAAGTGCTTGGGGCTGTTCCTCCAGGGAAGGAAAGTGAGGGGATGTCATTAAGGATGAGCAATGCGGCCATCGCTGTGCTAGGACTGGGTGAGACTGGCAATGATGTGGACCTGGTGTGGTTCAATTAAACAACGTACACAATCAATATCATGTCAACAGAAAGAAAATTTCAGGCCCCTCCGAGTCTTGCTGCCTATGCAGGCCCATGGGACAAGGATGCGGTAAAGCACCTCGTTCGGAGGACCATGTTCGGTGCCAGGAAAGATGATATCCAATATTTCACTGGACTGGGCTTAAATGGATCCATTAATCAACTGCTGGATACAAGCTCGCCATTGCCAGCCCCACCTGTCAAGGAATATGGTGTCGGTAATGCACAGATGCCTGACACGATCATTGGCCCTGGTGAAACCTGGGTGAACGACCCTAACAATGATGGTACAATTGCATCTTATCGCAGGTCTTCATTCAAAAAATGGTGGGTGGGCAACATGATCAACCAAGAAAGGACCCTGAGAGAAAACATGTGTATTTTCTGGCACAATCATTTTTCAACAGAAAGCAATGATGTCAGCAATGCACAATACGTATATAAACACCATAACCTGATCAGGTCTAATGCAATTGGTAATATCAAATCGCTTGTTAGAGCGATGACAATTGATCCTGCCATGTTGGTTTACCTCAATGGACAGAACAACAACAGGGTTGCACCAGACGAAAATTATTCCCGAGAGATCCAGGAATTGTTTGTGATTGGAAAGGGACCCGGAGCTGACTTCACTGAATATGATGTAAAAGAGGCCGCTAAGTTGCTTACAGGCTGGAGAAACAATGCCACAAAAATTGAATCTTTTTTTGATCCCAATCGTCATGATTCAACGAACAAGAAATTCTCTTCTTTCTACGGCAACAAGGTAATTACCGGAAGGACTGGGGCAACTGCGGGTGATTTGGAGTTGAATGATTTCATCGACATGCTTTTTGCCAACAATGAAGCTGCACTCTTCCTTTGCCGGAAATTATACATCTGGTTTGTCTATTACAAAATTACACCAGAGGTTGAGGCGGGTGTGATTGCCCCACTGGCCAAACTCATGCGGGACAGTAATTATGAGGTTAAACCTGTTTTAAAGGCACTGCTGAGCAGTGATCATTTTTTTGAGATGATGAACAGGGGCTGCCAGATAAAGAGCCCCGTTGATATGATGATTGGCTTGCTGAGAGAGTTTGAAGTGAAATTCCCCGCAGCTGATTTGTATACCACCAACTACGGTGTTTGGAACCAGATGTTGAGCTATTTTACCAATCTTCAACAAAACCTGGGAGATCCTCCTGATGTGAGTGGGTGGAAAGCATATTACCAGGAGCCAGGTTATTATGAGTATTGGATCAACACCGACACCTTGCCAAAACGGATCCAGTACCTCGAAGCCCTGGTTAACAATGGTTACACAGTAAGTGGGTTTAAGGTTGTGGTTGATGGGTTGGCCTACGTAAGGAAAATGCCTTCTCCCAGGGATCCGAACAAGGTTATTGATGAATTGGCTGATCACCTCCTTGGTATTCCTATTTCCACACAGCACAAAGCCCAACTCAAAAGGGATATCCTGTTGTCTGGTCAGTCTGATGACCTGTATTGGGCCACCGCCTGGGATTTGTACATCTCAACACCGTCCAATATGGCGAACACAAAATATGTTACTACCGCTATCACCAATTTGATCAAATACATGGTTGGCCTTCCTGAATATCAACTTTGTTAATCCCTACAACATGAACAGAAGAAAATTCCTCAATGGATACCTGCCCGCAGGCGTAATGATTCCTTCCTTTGTCAATGGCATGGGGTTCAAGGCATATGAATCAGGTCATACTTTCCTGAACAACATGTTGCTCCCGGGTAGCGACAATGACAGGGTTTTTGTTATTATCCAGTTGAATGGTGGAAATGATGGTTTGAATACGGTCATCCCACTCGATCAGTTCAGCAAGTACCAAAATGCCCGAAAGAATATATTTATTGAGGAGTCAAAAGTGTTGCGCTTGAAAGGTGTTGATAATGTTGGATTGCATCCTGCCATGACAGGTTTACAACAGCTTTACAATGATGGGAAGCTGCATGTGGTGCAATCAGTTGGCTATCCCCAGCCCAATTTTTCGCATTTCCGTGCAACCGATATCTGGATGAGTGGTTCGGACAGCCGACAAATATTGAACACAGGTTGGCTTGGCCGTTTTCTGGATGAGATGTATCCGGGATTTCCCATCGGTTATCCCAACAGCACAATGACCGATCCTTTGGCTATTCAAATTGGTTCTGTTACTTCATTGACCCTGCAAGGCCCGGCACAGCCGATGGGAATGAGCATTTCTAATCCCAGTTCATTCTACAGTTTTGTTAACAACCAGATAGACCCGGCACCCAATACGTATGCAGGCAAGGAGTTGAATTTTGTCAGGGAGATGGCAAAGCAAACCCAAAAGTTTGGCGAGGTGATCAGGACAGCCAATGGAAAAGTTACTACCCAATCACCGTATCCAACACCCAACCCTCTGGCTGATCAACTCAAGATTGTGTCCAGGTTGATCAAAGGTGGCTTGAAGACCAAAATATACCTGGTGAATTATGGCGGTTTTGATACACATGCCAACCAGACTGTTGCTGCCGATACCTCTATTGGTTCTCATGCAACATTACTGGGTAATGTGAGCAATGCCATCAAAGCCTTTATGGATGACCTTAAATTCCAGGGCATAGAGGAACGTGTAGTCGGAATGACCTATTCAGAGTTCGGTCGTAGGGTTCTCAGCAATGGGTCCAGTGGTACAGACCATGGTGCAGCTGCACCGCTCTTTGTTTTTGGTGCAATGGTGCAGGGTGGAGTAAGTGGTACCAACCCAATTTTACCCATGAATCCAACTGTGGGAGACAATGTTCCTTATCAGTATGATTTCAGGAGTATTTATGCCAGTATTCTTTCTAATTGGCTTTGTGTAAATGATACTACCCTGAACAATGTAATGTTGAAGAACTTTCAGAAGTTGCCATTGACAAAATTGGGCACCTGTTCGATTTTGAATCCTGTAGGAAATCCTGATCAGTTGATTGTGGCTTACCCCAATCCATTCCATAAAAAAGTAACCATTCAATTCAAGTCTGCTGGTGGTCATACCATGATTCAGGTAATGGATTCCGCAGGTCGACTGGTGAAGATACTCATTGATGCCAATTTTGAGGCAGGAACCTTTAGGGTTGATTTTGACGGAGAGCATCTTCCAGCTGGGCTTTATTACATCAGGTTGCAAAACCAGGTCATACAACAAGTAAAATCTGTCATCAAGATCTGAGTATCTTGAATATTTTTGAAGTTGTTTCAATACATTTGGGCAAGGTTCAATTAAAGGCCCAATCATGTCATTATTGTTTCAGTTATACAGAGCGTTTGTTCCCAAACCCATCAGGACAAAAATCCTACTGGCATCTTTGGCAAAAAAAATTCCTGCATTTCATACCGACAGTGCAGGGTTTGCAACAGATGCTGAACGGCAGGCTGTGATTGATTATATCAACCGCAGGGGAGTTCAGATTTTTCCTTATGATTTCACCGACAAATATTCCCCTTCCTCAATTGAGGTTTTAGAAGATGCCTCTTGCGGTTTGAAATATGTCATGATGGACAACAAGCGGCTCTATTTTAAACGCCGGTGGTCTGCGCAAAGAATCAGGAAATCTTTTCATGATCTTTCACTTGAGCAAGACCAGGATAGCCCCCATCGTTATCTCTCAGAAGAATTTACTGTTTCAACTTCAGATGTTATGGCAGATTTTGGTGCTGCTGAAGGCAATTTTTCTTTGTCGGTGATTGATAAAATCAAAAAAGTATATTTGTTTGAATCGGATCCCGAATGGATTGAAGCATTGGAAATGACGTTTTTACCATGGAAAGATAAGGTCGAAATTGTTCCCCTTTTTGTATCTGACATCAATGATGAAAAGCACTGTTCAGGAGATGTTTTTTTTGCTGACAAGGAATTGACGTTTATGAAAATTGATGTTGATGGAGGGGAGCAAAAGCTGTTGAGTGGGTTTGCTGATACGATCAAAAATTCCAGCAAAATGCAGATTGCCCTCTGTACCTATCATCAACACGAAGATGAAACAGCATTCAGTTCAATGCTTTGGGGTCAGGGTTACGCAGTAACGCCATCAAAGGGTTACATGATATTTTATTATGACAAAAAATTGAAGGCACCCTATCTCCGGCGATCGCTGATAAGGGCAACAAAAGGTTGAAGATGGAATGGAAACTGGTTAAGTCGGATTATCTATTTAGTGATTTGTGGTTTACGGTCAGAAAGGATACATGCATGCGTGGGGATGGGAAAATCATCGATCCTTATTATGTTTATGAGTTTCCTGATTGGGTGACAGCTGTTGCCATGACCAAAACGGGGGAGTTTATTTTTGAAAGGCAGTACCGGCACGCAAGTGGACTGACGCTGATGGAAATACCAGGTGGGTGTGTGGACAGTGAAGACAAGGATCTTGAATCTGCCATTGCGCGTGAGTTGCTTGAGGAAACAGGTTATCAGTTTGAATCCTTTGAATACCTGGGCAAGACTTCTGCAAATCCTTCAACACACAACAATTGGATGCATTTTTACCTGGCAACTGGTGGAGAAAAAGTTGTAGCGCAATCACTTGACGCCAATGAAGAAATTGAAATTCATTTGCTCAGCATTGATGAAGTGAAAAGCCTGTTGAAAAACAATGAGATTCTACAGAGCATGCATGCTACTGCATTGTTTTATGCATTGTCCAAGTTGGGTGAACTGAATTATTGAGACCATCTTTCCCGATCAACTTCACCCACAATAAATACACTGCCACAAACCAATACAAGATCATTGGCTCCTGCCATGTTAAAGCAATCCTCAATAGCCGTGTTTACATCTTGGTAGGATTGACCCCTGAGGCCTGCAGCTGTTGCCATGCTTTTTAATTCCTCGGTACCAAGGGCTCTTGGTATCTGGGCTTGCGTGAATCCATAAATGCCTTGCTTGGGAAGTTGGGCAATGACTGATTCAACATCTTTGTCCTTGGACATGCCCAGGATGATAAATAATCTTTCAAATACAGAAGCCTTGATTTGTTGAACCACCTGTTTGATCCCTTCTGTATTGTGGGCGACATCCAGTATCAAAAGTGGATTGGTGTTGATGGCCTCCCATCTTCCGTGCAGTCCTGTATTTTTTTTGGCGTCTGCGATTCCTTTGATAATATTTTCTTCTCGGATATTCCATCCGCTGTTGATCAACAGGTCAATGGCGGTAATGACTGTTCTGATGTTCTCTGCCTGGTAAATGCCCGCAAGGTCAGGATTGAATTTTCGCTTTGATCCATCATTGGTGCCAGTCAGTTCAATTGAAATGGTTCCCGGTTTTGTTGATTGCGCAGCAGTTTTCCAGCAGGTGTCTGCAAAAACGATTGGCGCATTCAGCTGACTTGCTTTGGTTGTAAAAACGGCTGCGGTTTCAACATGTGTTTGCCCAATTACCACAGGTACATGAGCCTTGATGATTCCTGCCTTTTCTGCAGCAATCAATCCCAGGGTGTTCCCAAGCAATTGTACATGATCCAGTCCAATGTTGGTGATGACTGATAATTCTGGCCGGATGATGTTGGTACTGTCCAATCTGCCACCCAGTCCTGTTTCGATAATGGCAACCTCAACGCCTTCCTTCGCAAAATGATCAAATGCCATGGCCACAGTAACCTCAAAAAAAGACGGTTCCAGGGACTCTATCAGGTGCTCGATATTTTTTGTGAATTGAATGACTTTTTCGGTCGGAATCATCTCTCCGTTGATCCTGATCCGCTCCCTGAAATCCTTCAAATGGGGGGATGTGTACAGGCCGGTTTTATACCCTGCTTCCTGCATGATGGAGGCCAGCATATGGCTTACCGATCCTTTGCCATTTGTTCCTGCCACATGGATGGTTTTGAAATGCTGCTGTGGATCATCCAAGGCGGAACAGAGGGCAATGGTATTGGAGAGATCCATCTTGAGTGCAGCTGCCCCCGTTCGGCTGAACATGGGCAGTTTTGAATAGAGGTATTCTATGCAGGATTGGTAGTCCATGGTGTAAAGATATTGTATCTTTGCATCCATGAGTATGTTAATGTGGGCGCCCATGTTGGCTTTTTCCCTTGCCGTTCTGGTCCAGGTTTTTTATTATTTGCGGTACTTTCGTTTGCTTGCTTTCTACAGGGAGAAGCAGGAACTTTCGGCCAAAGAGCAGGCTGTAAGTGTTATTATCTGTGCCCGTGACGAGGCAGACGAAATTGAGGCCAATTTACCGGGAGTATTGGCCCAGACCTATCGAAGCACGCATGAAATTGTTGTGGTGAATGACAATTCCCAAGATGATACAAAATACCTCCTCGAAGGTTTGTACCGAGACTTCAAGCAGCTTCATATCGTTGAGCTAAAGCAGGAGGCATTGCACATACCCGGAAAAAAATTCCCTCTTTCCATGGGCATTAAAAGCGCCAAGTATGAATTGCTTTTGTTGACAGATGCAGATTGCATTCCTGCCTCTGAACATTGGATCCTCAAAATGCAGGCAGCCTTTAAGGATGGTATACAAATCGTATTGGGGTATGGTGCGTACAAACGGAGAAAAGGCATCCTCAACAGGATTATTCGTTTTGATACTTTTCATACTGCATTGCAGTATTTGTCTTGTGCCCTGGCAGGCCAGCCTTACATGGGTGTGGGAAGGAATTTGGCGTATAAAAGGGAGTTGTTTTTCAAGCAAAAAGGATTTGCAGCACACCATCACTTGCCGGGTGGGGATGATGACCTTTTTATCAATGCATGTGCAACCCCGGAGAATACAGCCATTGTTATTGATAAAGACGCATTCACCTACTCTACGCCACCTGCCTCCATCGGAGAATGGATCAGTCAAAAAGAGCGACACAATTCAACTGGGAAGTATTACAAAAGCAAACACAAGTTACTGTTAGGGTGCTATATGACATCCCATTTCCTCTTGTACCCACTGATGGCAGCAGCCTTTCTCACTTTCGATTGGCGCTGGGTCCTGGGGATTTGGGGACTAAGGTTTCTTTTCCAGGGACTCGTATTTTTCAAGGCCATGAAAAAACTAGGTGAGTCAGATCTCTTCCCATTCTTTTGGCTTTGGGACCTCTGGATGTTTTTTTACTATTTGATTTTCATTTCTTCTGTATGGAAAAAGCCTCGCAACCAATGGACTTGATACTCAAATATTTCAGTGATTTCTCTCCAAGACAATTGAATCAGCTCAAACAATTGAGCGCATTATATCTC